>CAYXYX010000031.1:2214-8203 GCA_964469755.1 uncultured Candidatus Saccharibacteria bacterium
GCTGGAGTCAGCCGCATGATCTTCAGTGACCAGAAGGGCAACCAGTTTGATATGACCCCCGATCAGTCGGAGGGTGGAAGATTTATTACTAATGGTTTTGGTCCCAAAAAGGGCGACTGGCCACATGAAACAGACCAATTTAATTACTATGAAGTGTTCTCAGGTGACAGGGTATTGATTTGTTCCGATGGTATCACGGGTGACAATGCACAGGAAGCCTTGAGCGATGAAGAATTCACCGATGCATTTGGACAGTCGACTGCACAAGCAAGTGCAGATCGCTTCCTTGAGCTGAGCAAAAAAAACGACGACAAATCAGCGCTCGTACTATATATCTAGCCACTGATAGCGTAAGAGCAGCAGTTGTTTTGTATACTGGTACTCATGAACCCACGTAAAATCGTCAAAAAACTGATCCCACATAATCTGTTTGCTACCGTTGAACCGTATGGCCACTTGGCCGAGGCGGTGTTTTTTAATACCATAAACGGCTTTCCGGCTCGTGGCATGAAGGTGATTGGCGTCACTGGCACCAACGGCAAAACGACCACGGCCTTTTTGATCCACCGTATGCTGCACGAGGCGGGCTATAAAGTCGGCCTAAACACCACCGTTGGGTGGGGTGTTGGCGACGATATTACGCCGCAACTTCACCATATGACCAACGTAGCGGTACCGGAGTTAATGCAGCGCATGAAGCACTTCAAAAAACAGGGCGTGGAGTGGTTGGTATTAGAAACAACTTCGCACGCCTTGGCGCAACACCGCGTGTGGGGCGTGCCGTATAGCGTGGCCGTTATGACCTACATTAGCGACGAGGATTTGGCCTACCACGGCACTTTTGAGCGCTACCGCGACGCCAAGCGGCGCATGTTTAAGCTGGCGAATGCCAACAAGAAGGGTCTGCGTGTGGGCGTTATTAACGCTGACGATCCCAATGCTGACTACTTTGCCAGTGATATTTTGCACCCGATTACCTACGGTATTGAGGGCGGCAGTGTTAAGGCCACCGACGTTAATTTGTCACCAAACGGCGTCAGCTACAGCGCTAAGTTGGGCGACGTGAACTACGACATTGCCTGTCAAATTCCGGGCAGTTTTAACGTGTATAACTCCTTGGCAGCCGCCTGCGTTGGTCATGTGGTTGGCTTGAGCAAAGAGCAGGTAGAGCAGGGGATTGCGGCCTTGGAAAGCGTTGAGGGTCGCATGACGACCATCGACGAAGGTCAGGATTTTAGTGTGATTGTGGACTATGCGCACTCGCCCGATAGCTTCGAAAAATTGTTTAAAGACCTGAAGCCAACGGTTAAGGGCAAGCTAATTGTGTTGTTTGGCTCACTGGGCGGCGGGGACAAAGGTAAGCGGCCGTTACAAGGTGAACTAGCCGGTACATATGCTGACACGGTAATTGTTTGTGAAGAAGATGACCGTCAAGAAGACCCCACCCAGATTGCTCAAGACATTGCTGCGGGAGCTACTAAAGCGGGCAAAGTGCTTGATAAAGACCTATTTTTGATCCATGATCGGCCCGAGGCAATGCAATTTGCTGTTAATCAGGCGCAAGCCGGTGATACGGTGTTATTCTTAGGCAAAGGTCACGAAAAGACAATTGAGCATGCTGATGGCGAGCATCCGTGGGACGAAGTCGGCATGGCGCACGAAGTACTTAAGCAGCGACGCGCAGCGTAAACAATGACGGTTTTATTCTATTGCTGGACTATCTTGCGTAGTTTGTCGACTTGCTGAGCAAGCTTGTGGAGTTCACCGGGTAGCTGGTTAATTGGTCCGGGTGCGGGAGTTGATTCGCCCTTCACTGCGGCAAGATGAGCGGTTCCGTAGGTGGCTACGCCTACTGGGCGTCCTGTTTGCTGTGAAACACGAGCCGCATCGACTGAACGACTGGCTTGGTATGTGGAGCTTGTGACAAGGACGATCGGTGACTCGATGTCGCCATTAGATGCAAGAGTATCCCCAATAATGTTTATGACGGCTGCAGAGTCAGGCTGATTGCGATATTTGCTGTTGCCTTCATGGTCGCTGTAATCATCACGGTCAATTCGCATCATCATTATGTCGGAGGCGCCTACGGCGCCAACGAGGACGAACTGTCCGGAGGTGTCTTGGCCTGTAGCGAATTGGTTGTTTATGTCATAGCTCAGCGGCAAAATAATTTCGTGTGGAGAGGGGACGAAGCCAGGCAAGCTCCTGACTACATTGCAGATCATCTCGTATTCATTGTCGGCAGTTACACCCAGTCTTTCAGCGCTACCCATCTCGGCGGGGCTGTTGATTGCTCGGGAACTACCGCTGAAGAACAACACAGATGGCGCATAATCGGGATCTTGGAGAGCAAGCTGCGCTTCGGCAACTACCTTGTGTGGCTGGCCCCCCTCAATAATGGCGTAACTGTCTCGTAAACCGATATCACTCAATGTTAGGTCGGTTTCGCGGCCAAAGCCAAGTTCGGCGGCGGCATCTCGTAACTCTGATTCCTGCTGGGCTGTAAGGTTGAGTCCTTGGTCGCTGGCTCGGAGTTCGTTTGGCGCAGGAAAGACTTGGAGTGGATCGGCGTCTGGATTTTCGGGAGATACAGCGGCTACGGCTCGGGCCAGTGCTCGTTCAGAGGCTTCTAATACTTGTTCACCATAACTTTTCTCAAATTCGTACGATGTCATATGAATGCAGTCCGTTTACTGAGGGAATTATACAATTTTACAGTAGTGATGTCAATGTTTGTTGGTTAGTGCAGCGTGGTGAGTGTGGTGCAGCGCACCGAGCCACCATTTTTTTTGAGCTCGTCGTTAACAGTGGTAATAACGTGCAGGCCGTGGTCGCGTAAAGCTTGTTCCAAAACAGGTGCACCGGCATTCATGACCAGCGCTTCGCCCGTCGAAACTAAGTTGCAGGCGCTCACACCGGTGGCTTCGCTGTAGGGTGCCCAAATGATGTCGGTGTCGGGCAAAGTAATGATTTTTTGCAGGCTTTCGTCCTCGAAAGCTTCGCGGCAGACCACCAGTAGCCCATTTTGGTTGGCAGTTGGCCAGCGGATAGGTGAAATAGCGTAATCAATGTCATAGAATTCGCTGTTCGGGAGGCCGGTAACGGGGTTGATGTCAGGTTCGCCAGCCCCATTAAATAGCGGCTTAGCTTGCAGGCTGACCACTTCGTAGCCGAGATGTTCCTGGATAAAACTATGAACTTGTGGGCCGGGTGAGGTGCGGAAGCGTTGGCCAGCTAACAAATAGTTGCCGTAGCGCAGGGCATCGCCCTGGCCACTAAAATACCAATCGGGATCGGGCAAATAGAGTACTTTTTTACCAAGATCTTTAAAAATCTGGGCAAAGTAGGGAGTTTCTTGTTCGCGGCCTTTGGGTAAGCGGGCCATCAATATAGTGTGGTTGTCGACGCCCAGCAGGCCCTCATTGGCGGTAAAAATGCCGTCTTGGCAGTCTGCGGGTGCATCGCGCTTAATAACGTCGATTCCTATGCTCTGCAAGGCTTTTTGGATGCCTTGGTGCTGTTCTATGGCCTTAGCAAGGTCTATTGGCTCATCGGGATTCATATACGGGTTGATGGGCAGGGCGTTGCTCATGTACTCAGCGCCGCTCATCAGGACTTGTTTGTTGAATTGTGGCATGGATATAAGTGTAGGGTAAAGTTTCGAAAATGTAAGTGGGGTGGTTCGGGGGTCAGGTTGGGCGGGTGTTCGGATTGACGGTTACGTCAGTCGCGAGCACTGCTCAGTTTGACCCCCGGGCCACCACCGCACGCGGCGTTGCTCGTAATGAGGAGCGTTGCCACGCGCAGTGGTGGGGATCCGATGTGTCAGATGGCGGGGTAGGCGGCGATCGTCATGCCCTCGTTGAGCTCGTTGGCGAGTGCCAACGGGTCGACGGCGAACCAGCCGTGGGCGGTGCTGCTGACGCGGCTGGCGATGGTGTGGGCGTCGATCTCCGTGCTGTCGGGCTCGAGGTACTCGGGCTTGACGGTGACGCGGTGAGCGACCTGCTGAACGCCAGCCTTGAACTTGCGCTCGGACTTGTGGTCCTGAGCGGTCTTGTTGCGCCGGCCGTACTCGATGGTCAGAGACTGCTTGATCGCGCTGTCCACGATGGCGTCGAGGATGCCGTAGAGGGCACGCTTCTTGCAGATGACCGAGACGGTCTCACCGGTGCGCTGGACCCCGAGGTTCGGGTAGTTGCGGCTGAGATCGGCTTCGATCCTGGTGGCGATGCAGCCCTTGTTGAGCACCGTCTCGTTGCCGAGGTTGTCCTCGATCGCGTTGTCGATGAGGATCCTCCAGGTCGGCTTGCCGTTGACGCGCTTGCTCTTGTTAAGGCGGTAGGGACGGGGGGTGCGAGAATTCATTCTCACTTTTCCTTCCACGCAGTTGACATATCGGTGGTGCATCCTTGGTCGGGTGACTAGGAAGCCCATATCATAGTGAAAAATCTTACATTTGTCAATACAACGTTTTTCCACAGGTCGTCTCGTAGTTAGTGCGCATAAAAAACACGCCTATAGGCGTGGACATGCTATTTGAAGGGTGGTGCGGTGCGAGGGGGCTTTGAAGTCTAGTTTGTTGTGTCGATGGTTTTCGACAAACTCTCTAGACTTTTCAGCCCCCTCGCCACCTCACTAGGTTGGCGTTCACGCTACGTATGTGTGAACGACTACCGTCGTGCGAGGTGGTTCCCTACCACTTACCGACCTTTCGGCCTTCGCGCTGATCGAGCGGCGATGAGGTCATCGTCTCCGCTGAGACCACTACGGAGTGCCGCGTTGTAGAACTGAGAATTCGCTTGGTTGTTCTGTCGGTTGATGGCGATGACCATCTCGTGCAGTACCTCACGAAGTTCGCGCATGCAGTCCGCCGTCGGGTCTTCATCGTCGAAGGTGACGGTGAAGCCGTACTCCATGTCGCTCAGGATGAGCAAGCTGCGGAAGGTTGCGTGTCGTTGGGCGGCTCGCACGGATGCGACTCGCTCCTTCTGGGAGCGCCTCGGGGTGATGATCTCGACGACTCGGTGGCCGTTCTCGTCTACTGCGAAGTAGGGGAACTCCTTGGAGCCGCAGACCAGGGCACTGATGAAGCCGTGGCAGCAGAGCTCGGAGAGCTCATACGGAGGTGCAAACTGATGTGACAAGGTTCTACCCTTCGTTCGATGTCGAATAATGGGTTGATGGGGAACCCTGTTATATTACAATATATATGAAGTTAGTCAATGATAGAGGGTATTGACTTATTATAGAAAGAGTATTACAATATTGTTTCGTATGTCTTCCCCTAATTTTTCACCTAATCCTCAAGATCCGAGTGACGAAGCGCTATTTGGTGCTGAGTTTGATGCGCATATCGACTTGATAGTGCAGCTACATCGGTTTCACGAGCACACTGTCGAAAGTGATGAGATTATGGAGGACCGTGTCATCAGCCTCAATGAATCTCCAGGCGGCCCAAGCGATTCAAAATTATACAATTGGAGCAAGTCAAGCGAGGCATTAGAAGACTATTTATATGACGAAATGGTTTATACGCCGCGACCGTCAACTGACACTGCGTTATGGGCAGACAAAATCCTTGTTCGCTTTCCACGTCTAAGAGGAAAAGAAATAACGAATATAACCGGAAATTCGGGCGTAGTGACACCTCAAGACATCCTAATAGAAGTTAATGGTGACCGCTACTTGATCAATGATCATGTTATTGTGCCTTATCCTGATGGTGAAGCCCTAGTCTTTAGCGACAAGGAATTAGCAGATCAGAGTCGTTCAGCCGGCGAGAAGCCTAATGTTTATAGCGTCCCCGATGAGCACCAATTGGTAGCTCCGTACCTCTCTGCAGTAATGCTTCACAAGATGTTACTGGAAGACAGTACATACACTCAACGTGAAGATCGCTAAATCTTGACGACATTCTTCTACTGACATACTATAAGAGGTGAATTAGCACTGTCACTATGAGAGTGCTAATCCTTACAAAAGTTTT
>CAYXYX010000032.1:0-7243 GCA_964469755.1 uncultured Candidatus Saccharibacteria bacterium
CGTTTAGGTCAAGAATGGTGTTAACCAGCTCGGCGTGGCTCCATACAAGAGGCGCAACACCAATCGGTGAGCCATCTTCGGGGTCAAACTGCTCACTAAGCACACCACTAGGCAAACGACGGTCTAAGGCCCACTGTAGTAGGTTCTGAGCCTCTTCCTGACGGCCAGCGGCTTGGTAATATTGTGCCAGCCATAGCGTACAGACAATCCAAGGGTTTCCCCCGTACTGTGGCTTATGCAGGAAGTAATCGTCACCAGGGTAGCGAATAACGCCGCCGATTGGACCTGTGGCGAGGATTCGTTGCTCAACGGTGCTCACAGTTGCAACTAATCGTTCGTCAGTAAGTGGTAATCGAGCGTACATAAATGGACCATACAGGCTGGCAATATCCATGCTGTCGTTGTATTCGCTCGTACCGTCAGGTTGCAGCAGTTGGCCTCGGCGGAAGTAACCATCGCTGGTCACAAGTTTATCGAGGTTGTTACGTATAAGATCAGCGGCTTTTTGCCAACGAGCAGCTTCGGCAGGGCGTTCATACTTCGTTGCTAAAGCACTGGCGGCTTCCAGGCCGGCAATAGTGACACTGGTTGAATACGTCGTTGTTAGGAATACTTGCTCCCATAGGTCATAGCTGGCGTGAGGTAAACCGGTTGCTTCATCAATAAAGCGAGACATAAAGTTGGCGCCAGGCTCGACGAAGGTGTGGTATAAGTTTTCTACGAAAGTCGTATCATTACTTGCTTGCAGGTATTCTCGTATCATAAATATAACCGCAGCGGTTTCGTCTTCTTGAATGGCTAATTCAGAGTGTTTGCCATGTACCAAAGGGTGCCAAGTGCTGCCAATAGCGCGGTCGGGCTGGTATTTGTGCATTAAGTACCCGTCGGGGTGCATGGTATCGCGGGCAAAGGCAAAGAAATTACGGGCTTCGTCAAAATGGCCCAAGCGTATCAGCGGCCAAAGCGCGTAAGCAGCATCACGAGGCCAGCAATAACAGTAGTAATCACGTCCGTAATTATAAATACTAGAATCACCGCTCGCTAGTACCGAACCGCGATCATCACAGTGGGCCTTAATTACGAGTAAGCTTTTTTGCAAAGCAATGCGATGATCGTCAGACAACGCATCCAAGCGTTCGTTGCTAGGGGATAACCATTTGCGCCAGGCATCATGAGTTTTGTGTAGCCGTTCTTCAATCGGCGTACGCATGTAAAATTCGTGATTAGCTTCGGCGTCAGTTTGGCTGCTGGCGGCGATAACCCAATAATTGACAGTGGTGGAGCTGTGAGCAGCAACGGAGTGCGTAAAGCGTATAACGCTGTCAACACCGCCGTGTTCAACGGCGTTAGAGGAAAGTTCACCGTCTTCGGCATCTTTATAGGTGCCGGCTTTGTTTTCTATGCCGTAATTTCCGACAGCATATTGATCAAAAGGTGTGCCATCATCGTTCTTACCGGCAATTAACAGGCTGTATCGACCTTTGTAGTCTAATATGTAGTGCGCGTCGGGTACATATAGAGCCGTATCAGAGCGACCACTACGTGAAATTTCGAATACTTGGTGCATAAATAATCGTATTTCACGGTCATTATCGGCATCGTTGGTTATATGAATGCGGCGGATAAGGGCGTTGTAGTCGTTATCTACGAAGTCCTCGAGGCTCAAAGTAACATCTAAGGCATCAGAGTGCAGACTAATTTCGCTAATAAGTGCATCAGCCTTAAAATTAATTGATTTTGTCCAACTGCCATCGTCGGTCCAACTAAAATTACCATCAATCCAAACACCAATTTTATGCTGTGTGGAGCGGGCGGTCGTTAAGTTTTCAAGACCAACGTAGGGGTAGTAAAAATCATGTACCAGGCCATTTTCATCAAGCCCGACAAACAATTGACCATTACTTAAAACAACGGGCCGGCCCACTAGACTTCGATGCCTTTACTGATTAGTCGTGAGCAAACATCGTGATAGGCATTCATAAAGTTAATGTAAGCCTCGTATGGCGTCTTATAAGGGCTGAAGTAGGCGTGAATATCGCCATCGCTAAACCATTTGGTACACATATAGTAAAAGTGATCAGACGTTTGCAAACAACGCCAATCTTCGATTAAAGCAAGGTCATTAGTTCCCAATATGCGATCGTGAAGGTTGTACAGCGCAATAATTGCCTCTTGTTGCATGGCATTGCCCAACCAGGCACTTAAGTCGCGCTCGGTATCGGCCCAGGTTACGGTTTGTGGCATATCAATTTCGCCAACAATAGGCAAGGCTAGTGCGGCTTCGCTGACGGTCATAAAGCTGTGGCCTTCGGTTTTGAGCCACTCACTTGGTAGCTGCTTTAGGAAGTCAAAGATTCCTGACTCACTCCACTGGTGTTCGCCAAAGGTTTCATAATCCATGAACAGGTTAAAGTTGCTGGCGTCACCATCTTCACTCAACCAATGACTGAACTTTTGAGCCGTGAGCGGCCATTCTGGCCACGACTGATTACCAAAACGGAAAGCGATGTCATCACTGAGCTTGTAGTTTTTCATTAACAATTTAATGTTGTTAGTATTTACGGGACGGTAAACGTAGTTTGGGCTGCGCCAACCAAGTGTGGGGTCCCAACCCTCTGCCAATACAGCATCGTAGCCAGCTTCGTCGGCCCATCGTGCCAAGTCATTATTGTAGGCAAGTTCGGTATTGCGGAACACGCGCGGCGTTTGGCCAAATAGCTGCTGGACTTTATCGCGGTGCATTTGAACTTGGGCTTCAAATTCCTCGCGGGAATAGAAGAAGGCAAGACTGTGGTGGTAGGTTTCGGCTACGATTTCGACTCGGCCGGTAGCCGTAAGTTCTTGGAACGAGGCCAAGGCGTCGGGCGCCCAACGTTCTAATTGCTCAAGTACGGTGCCCGTAATTGATAAGCTCAGCTTAAATTCGGGATGCTGGCGCAAAAGCTCAAGTAAATGTTGATTAGTCGGAATATATGATTTAGCGGCAACTTTTAGTAATACATCATGGTTGCTTTCGGGCGCACCGCTATGTGCATCAAAATAATCGTGATTAACGCCGGAGTCGAACACGGTGTAGTGGCGCACGCGATAGGGTTGATGGACGTGTAGGTATAGTACTATTGCTTTATTCATGCGGTTGCTCCGATGGTATATTTATTGTAAATGTTTGTTATTCGCTCAGCTGGTTTATGCCAGGACAACGACTGAAGTTCACGGTACGCGCCAGCGGTTAATTCACGACGCAGTGGGTCATGTTGCACGACGGCTAACATCTGATTAGCCATTTCGTGAACATCCCAAAAATCAACTTTAAGGCAATTATGCAGCACTTCGCTAACGCCTGATTGCCAGGTAACCATGCATGGCGTTCCATAGGCAGTTGCTTCGAGTGGTGTTAAGCCGAAAGGCTCAGAAACAGAGGGCATGACGAATAAATCAGCAATCGCAAAGGCATCGCGCCACCGTTTGCCGCGTTGAAAATCAGCAAATAATACGTTCTTACCTATTCCGAGTGAGGCCGACAGTTCGATTAGTTCATTGTACTGATCGCCATTACCAACAATCAAAAACATTGTTTTGGGTGAGCGGGCTACAACTATTTGCGCTGCGCGCAACAGATTGGTCAGGCCTTTTTGCATGGTAAGGCGGCCAATATTGGTAATCACTCGCCATCCTTGAGATTTTAATTGCTCAAGGTATTCGTAGCTGTTGTTGGCATCAAGGGGCACAAGCCGCGCTTGGTCCATACTGTTATGTATAACCATGATTTTATCGGCGGGCACACCATATTCACGTACTATAGCCTGTTTGGTCAGTTCACTTACAGCCACAACTTGATCGGCAATCATTAATGCTTCGGCCTCAATTTGACGAACCAATGGGTTACCACGGCCGCCACCAGCGCGATCAGATTCTAAGGCGTGAACATGCAACACTATGGGGCAGCCAGTCGCTTCCTTGAGCCGCATAGCGCCTCTAAACGTAAGCCAGTCATGGGCATGTACTACGTCAAACTCTTTGGTGTATGCCAAACGTGCTACAGCCTCTTCATAATGAGCTTGTTGCGTGAAAATATCGTGCCATTCTTCGTGACCATCGATGTAGCGATACTTGTAGCTGTCGTAGGCACCACCAGACTTAATAACTTCCGTTACGCCAACTGGTCGAGCGGCGGTAACTTTCATAAAATCAATATTGTGTTCGGCTTCGTAAGGAAGAATAAACTCGAGGTCGATATCGTCACGAGCGGCGAGGGCTTGGCAGAGCTGATAACATGCGACCCCTAGACCACCACTGTTGTGTGGAGGCAGTTCCCAGCCCAGCATCAATACCCTCATCTACATCCGTTCTGTCGTTTTTGTTGCTATTGCCTATTATTGTAGTGCAGAATACGCCAAACCACAACCACTTTGAGTCATTATTTACAGAGTGGTGTGACCAAAGCCACACTTAATCTGTGACCAGAAACTTATGTGGTCATTTCGTAGCGCTGTAAGCGCTTTTTGTCGGCTTCTGTGTGGCTCTGCTGCAAGCTTAGAAGTTGCGCATATATACCATCGCTGGCCGCGAGTTCAGCCGGCGATCCAATTTCGTTCGCTTGACCATCTTTGATGGTTACAATTGTATCAACTGACTGAATAGTGCTAAGGCGGTGAGCAATTATTAAAGTACTTCGATTTTTCATTAAACGCTCCAGTGCCTGCTGCACTAATCGTTCACTCTTGGTGTCCAGGCTGCTCGTGGCTTCGTCAAGAATGAGTACCGGTGCATCTTTTAATAAGGCACGGGCAATGGCTATTCGCTGTTTTTGGCCACCGCTCAGTTTGAGGCCGCGTTCACCAATTTCACTTTCATAACCTAGCTCAAATTTACTAATAAACTCGTGAGCATTTGCAGCTTTGGCCGCAGCTTGAACTTCAGCCTTAGTGGCCGAAGGGCGGGCGTAAGCAATATTTTCACGGATGGTACCGCTGAACAGTGCCGGTTCCTGAAACACGACGGCAATCTGAGATCGTAAGCTGGACTGTGTAACTTTTGTAATATCTTGGCCATCAATGCTGATGACGCCATTAGATGGTTCGTACAACCTCAGCAGCAGACTCGTAATGGTTGTTTTACCTTCGCCGCTCTCACCGACCAGCGCTAATTTTGTGTTTGGCTGAACGCTAAAACTCAAGTTAGTTAGCACTTTTGCTTCGTCGCTATATGAAAAGGATACATCCTTGAAGTCGATCAAGCCTTTGGAAACTTTGAGCGCTTTAGCGCCGGCATGATCGCGAATTTCTGGTTCTTCGTCCATAACTATAAAATAGTCTTTACTATTTGCGATTGCTCGCTGCGTGTTATCGACATAGAAGCTCAGGCTGAATAACGGTATACGGACCAAGCTCGAAAATTGAATGAGCAGCACCATTGTACCAAGGCTATAAGTGCCTTTAGCTGTACCGATAAAGATAATCGAATACATAGCCAAAAACATAATTGCTAACACAATCCGTCGCAACATATCCTGACTGTGCCAGTATCGGCTTTGGGGTTTAGTTATATTAATGATCTGGTCCATGAGCTTCTGGTAAGTGCTTAACTCCAGGCTCTCCTGTACGAAGCTTTTAACTACGCGCACTTGACCTACGCTCTCAGCAAAACGGCCACTGGCCACGTCAACATTTTTATTAATATCTTTTTGATATCCTTGCCATTTACTGCTGCTACGGGCGGTGAGCCAAGCGTAGGTAGGGAACAATGCTGCCAAAATAATGGCTACTGGCCAGGCATAGTAGGCCACAATGACGATCGTAAAAATCGTACTAAATATTAATTGTAAGAAGTTATTGCTAAAGAACTGCAAGTATTGCGTTAGTTGACTCACGCCCCGATTAAGCCGGTTGATGATTGTGCCGGTAAGTTCAGTGTCAAAATAGCGTTGGGGCAGCGATAAAATATGTTCATAATAGCGATGACTAAGCAGTTTTTGCAGTTTGGCGGCCAGCAAATCGCCGTAATAACCATTAATGTTACTAATCACTGCCTGTCCAAGATCACATAAAAAGATTCCCACAACCAGAACCACTACTGGCGTGAGGTCAGTATGCCCCATTTTAAGGCCAGCACTTATATGGTCAATCGCCGATTTGGTTAGTAGCGGTATGACTTGAGTCAAAGCAGCTACAACAATACTAAACAGCGAAACCGTCAGATAATACGGCCAAAGTTCACCAGTAAAACGTAATATGCGCCCAATACTCTTCATAGCTCCGTATTATAACAGTCTGGCTGCCATCTGTGACATAATAGGTCAAACAGGAGATACCAATGTCGGTTGAATCGCCGTTCTATAAAATAGTTGAACAAAGCGATGAACTTTTAACACTAGAATTTAGCCAGCAGCTCGATGCCAATACCGTAGCTTTCGAGATGCAATCACATGCCCCCGAAGCGACAAACAAATTCAGACAATGGTGGAAGCAAAGTGGCGTTTTGAATTCTCACGTTGAGCCAGCCCAAGCGGGCAATACGCAGTTCGAACCACACATCCTTCGTTTAGAGCATAGTCACGATAGTGATCAAATTGAGTTATTAGGTGGAGTACACGACGTACTTACGACTGCCCATGCTAACCGGCAACTCATGGAACGAAGAATCAAAAGCAGCAGGGCAACTTCCTAACAATCTCTGCTCCACATGCAAAAATATTCCTAATGTGTGATAATATGGTTTTATCAAAGGAGTTTGATAATTATGAGCAGTAATGAGATTTACTTAGTGCGCCATGGTGAAGATATTGGATCTGAACTCACAGAACAAGGGCGTGAACAATCTCTATTAGCGGCAAATCAGCTAGAAACCCTTCTTACAGACACTAGCAGTGCCACCTTGCTAACATCTGATCGCTCACGGGCCGGTCAAACTGCAAGAATTATTGGTAGAAAGCTGGGTCTTGATCTTATTGTAAGCCGACGTTTAGGTGAAGCCGGGAATTCACCGTATCTCGTTCAAGAAAAATTAAGCACTTTTTTTGACACTTGTTTACAAGAAGCCGGTGTCACATATGATCCGCTAAATCCTCTCATTGTAGTTACTCACGCACCTATGCTCGCAGCCGCCGCCGGCCTTTCAGCGCATAAAATCCGTAATGGTCAGGTAATTAAATACGATGGGTCAACCTGGGATCCTATAGATATTGAGTAAAGGAATAAAATATGACTGAGACTTTAGAATCAAGTTTGTCGTACGAATCCGAGTT
>CAYXYX010000032.1:7253-8180 GCA_964469755.1 uncultured Candidatus Saccharibacteria bacterium
GTCGCCGCTGATCGTCAACAATGAAGTAGGTAAATACAGGCCTGTTATTGTGACGGAAGGTGAGTGGTCGCATGTAGAACTTCATGATGAATTTGGCTTTGCAGGCCTTGATCCGGAAGAAGAAGATATTGTGACTGCGGCCGTAACTTCTCTTAACTTAGCAATTGAATATTCAACCCAGGCAGATAGACCGACCGTCCGAGAAATTATCGAAACGTACGTTGCTCTCAGAAATGAAACGGAAGATTATCATGAGGAGCTGGTCAGGCTGGCTCATAAAGGTGCAGGGGCTCTTGTTAAGCATAGTGGCACCCCCGAGTTGCCACGCATTGAAGATATCGATGAAGTTGACCGCGAAGCATACTTTGCTATGTATCCCGATGATTTCCCGAATTCACCTATGCTTACAGAAATGCAGCTTCGGGATGGTCAACTCCAAGAAAGTACTTTGGGCAATTTTGTTCACCGGCTCGGCATCATTAAATAGCTTGTAACGTTCGCCGTGCGCAGCTGATTGCGGAGCCTACATCTTCATTTCTTTGAAAGCAGCGCGTAATAGTTCAAGCATTGTATTGTATTCTGCCTTTTTGTCGGTCGTGTAAAAATATAGGTCACTGCCCACCACTTGGATGCCTACTTTAAACGGTAGCGCGACAAGTTTTTCCATGAATGCCGGGTGTAATAGTTCTAGACTAGTGGCTTGTTCCTTGTTAGTAGCATATACGTCGTTACGCTTGTTAAATGATGGCCACTCCAAGCTCACTTGCCTTAATGATTCTGACGTGTTTGGTGCAAAACCAAACATAGCGTGGGGTTCAACCAAAATATTTCCGTATGCTCGTGGCAATACGGTATGACAAATTGTATAAGTGCTGAGCGGGTTGCGTCGTCGCTTATAAAAATGCTTTAAATAATCAATTGCCGGTA
>CAYXYX010000033.1:0-7803 GCA_964469755.1 uncultured Candidatus Saccharibacteria bacterium
TTAACCTCGGTACCGGTGGTACCGGTATCAAGACTATCGCCATTGGCGGTAGTGCCGCTAACGTCATTACCATTGGTAACACCCAAACGGGTGGTAGCATCGCTCTCGGTGCCCTGATGACCGGTGGTACCATTACCATTGGTGGCACGGGCTTACAAACTGGTGGTATTAGCATCGGTACGGGTACCGGTGCCCAGGCTATCAACCTCGGTGGTACTGGTGCTAACACGGTTGCCATTGGTAACACCCAAACGGCTGGTAGTATATCGCTGGGTGCCGCCATGACCGGTGGCACGATTAACATCGGTGGTACCGGCTTACAAACTGGTGGTATCACTCTTGGTGGTGGCACCGGTGCCCAAGCCATTAACCTCGGTACCGGTGGTACCGGTGCGAAGACAGTACTCCTCGGTAGCCTTGCTAGTACCAGCACGACCACTATTCAAAGTGGGGCGACTGGTTCCGTCACCATTAATAATGGTAGTGCCGCTACGACCACTAACATTGGTACTTCTACTAGCACTAACGCCGTGAACATCGGTACCAACACCACCGCGGCCGCGACGATTATCCAGGGATCAACCAATGTGGGCACTGCTGTTACCCTACGCGGTGGGGCCACAGCCTTAAGTGTGGCCAACGCTGCTGCTGCTATTACCGGTGTACTCACGGTTTCGGGTACCTCAACCTTAACGGGCATTGTGACACTTACCACGCTTGGTACTAACGACAACTTAACGTACCTGTGTCGTAACAGTACTAACCAGATTGCTACCTGTAACTCGGCCGGAGCCGGGGCAGCCTTTGTACAGGGTGGTAACAGCTTTGGTGCCATCGGCGTACTTGGGACCAATGATGCAAACTCCTTGCAGTTAGAAACTAACAACATCACCCGTTTAACAATTGATACTTCTGGTAACGCAGCACTAACAGGTAGCCTTGCCGTCAGTAGTGGGTTCTCGTTAGGTACTACCTACGCTGCAACAAATCCCGGGGCAGGCAACATGATTATTGAGGGTACGCTCGGTATTGGTACGACCAGTCCTGGTGCAACTCTAGAGGTTAAACCCACAGGCGGCGCGTCGTTTACTAACGGATTAAAGTTGTCTAACGGTTCTGGTGGTCACAGCTGGTTGCTACAAGCAGGATCTCCTAGCGTGAATAACGACTTCTTTACCTTAACTGATACAACAGCCAGTAATGCGGTAAGGTTGTCAGTTGATAGCAGCGGTAATGTAGGCATTGGTAATACATCTCCTGGGTATAAACTCGATGTTAATGGTACGTTTAATGCCGCTACTAATGTTCAGACTCCAATATTGCAAAGTGCTGCAGGTACAGGGCTAACAGTTACCGGTGGGTCCACGCTCACTTTGCAATCAACCGGCGCCAATGCCATCAATTTATTGACGAATGGTGTTAACCGTCTATCGATTGGCAGTGCTGGCAGTGCTACCTTTAGCGGCTCATTGTTTGTAGACGGTGGAATAACAACTACTAATGGCACAAATAACGTCCTCATTGCATCAGCTGGTTCTCCAACTGACGCCGGTGACCTTATTTTCCAAGGAAATACTGGAACTGAATACGGCCGTGTTTACACGACGGCTGGCGGTGGCTTGTGCCTTTCCGGAACTACTACAACAGGCTGCCCTATAAACCTCCCAAGTACAGGCGGGGTAGTAATTGCTGGCGTCACCACCATTAACAACAACAGCACTAGTACTACTAGTATCGGTACGGGCACGAATGCAAATACAGTTAACATCGGTAACACGACTGGCGCAAGCACGGTTAATCTGAGTACTGGTACTGGAGACTTTAACATCTCCGGCGATACCATTATGAGTTCAACTTCGACCGCCTCCTTTGTGTTGCAAGACGCATCAGCAAATGTCCTGTTTAATGCCGACACCACCAATAAGCGGCTCACTGTTGGCACCGGCACCTTTGTGAACGGCACACTTACTACGGCAGGCATAAATTCTGCAGGTACATTTACCTCCAGCAATGCAGCAGCGCCATACTATGACAACACGCGTACCGTTATTGCCGATTTCGACGGTGACGGATTTAAAGATTACGCTGCCTTCTCGTTTGATAACCTAAACCGTTGTGCTGCCTCTGTATATCTTAACAACGGTGCAGGTACAGCCTATACTGCTATGAATACAGTTGGTAACTTGTTTACTAGTGCTGGTAGCGTAACCGGATGTAGGTACTCATTATCCGCGGCTGATGCCGATGGTGACGGCGACATTGACTTGCTCTGGAACACGGAATCTAACGCTGCAGGCATGCTTCTCAATGACGGTAATGGTAACCTGAGTGTTGCTGGTACTACCTTCACTACTGGAACAAATGCTTCAGGAACCATGGCGAGTCGCTTTGTTGATATTGATGGCGATGGTGACCAAGATGTTGTAACGCGCGGTACAAATACCGCCGGACCGACGTACCCAGTCACTGTCTTCAAGAACAACGGTACCGGTACATTCTCTAACTTCGGCAACACCAACTCAGGTACCGCAAGTGGTAGCCAGCAAATGGATTTTGCTGATGTTGACGGTGACGGCGATAAAGACGCCATCCTTTCTAATGGTACGACCATTGGTATTATGAAAAACAACGGTAGCGGTACACTGGCAGCTATCAGCACCTATGGTTCTTATACAAGTGTTCAAGACGTCGATTATGGGGATTTCGACGGTGATGGTGACCAGGATATTGTCGTGGTTGACCAGACTAGTACCAATACATACACCCTTCGCAATAACGGTAGCGGTGTATATTCAACCTGGTTCACGATCTACTCCGTTGCCGGCAACTCTAACCACCAAGTAGCAGTTGCCGACATAAACGGCGATGGTAGATCAGACGTTGTGGTATCGAATGCATCGCTAACTACCGGTACTATTGCTGTCGTCCTCAACAAGAACGCCAGTACTGGTGCTTTCTACGCTGCTAACACCTACAATGCGCCTTCAGGTAATCAATTATACGATGTTGCCATTGGCGATATGAACAATGATGGGCTCGAAGATATTGTGGCTGCCGCTAGCGGTGTTGGTCCTAGCGCATCGGTGGCTACCAAGATATATCTGAATGACGTCTCTCCCATCGCTACAACGACAACAACCAGTCAGTCCCCCGATGCCACACTACGCATATTAGCGCAGCAAACCCAGCAAGGTATACTCATTCAGGCGGCAGCGAGCCAGACGGCTAACTTATTCCAAATCCAGAGTAGTACGGGTGCGCTCCTGACGAGTATTAATGCCTCTGGACAACTCACAGTTGGCCCGGCTCCAGTGTATAAAGTCATAACATCATCATCTGGGGGATTGAGTTTTACTACCAGCAATGCCTCAGCTTCATATTATGACAACAAACGTACAGTAATTGCTGACTTTGATGGTGACGGCCGTAAAGATTATGCCAGTTTGTCGTGGGATAGTTCAAGCCGTTGTGGTGCGACTATCTACCTTAACAATGGGGGTGGTACAGCTTATAGCGCTGTGAATACCGTGGGTAACTTGGGTTCTGGAGGTGCGTGTGTATCATTATCTTCTGCTGATATTGATGCCGATGGTGACATAGACCTACTTTGGAGTACGAGCGATGTCGTATCTGGTACACTCCTCAACAATGGTAATGGCACCCTAAGTACTGGTTCGGCAACTTTCTCTGGGGGCCTTACCAACACTAACGCTAGCCGATTCGTCGACATTGATGGCGATGGTGACCAAGACGTTGTTACGCGTGGTTATGGCACGCCGTTTGGGCCTTGGCCAATTACTGTCTTCAAGAACAACGGTACCGGTACATTCTCTAACTTCGGCAATACCAACATAGGTAGTGCTCCAGGTGGTGGTGCGCCAATAGAATTTGCTGATGTTGACGGTGACGGCGATAAAGACGCCATCCTTTCTAATGGTACGACCATTGGTATTATGAAAAACAACGGTAGCGGTACACTGGCAGCTATCAGCACCTATGGTTCTTATACAAGTGTTCAAGACGTCGATTATGGGGATTTCGACGGTGATGGTGACCAGGATATTGTCGTGGTTGACTCGAGTGGCACCAATACCGTCTATACTTTGCGCAATAACGGTAGTGGTGTGTATTCAACCTGGTACACATTACCCGCTATTAGTGGCAAAGGTAGCACTGACCAAGTAGCAGTTGCCGACATAAACAGCGATGGTCGATCAGACATTGTGATGACACTTAATTCTACAAATGGTTATGTCGGGATCTACCTTAACAAGAATATTAGTAGCGGTGTTTTCTACCCGGGCACCTCTTACGCTCCTCCTTCAGGTGCTGGTACAAACGATGTCGCGATAGGTGATATGAACGGCGATGGTCTTAAAGATATCGTGGCTGCTGCAACCGGCACTGGTAGCAGCGCAGCGGTAGCTACGAAGATATTCCTGAGTACCTACGTAGCGCCCAGCACCATCGCTGCCAATACAGCAGCAATATCAGTAACATCGACAAACGCTACAACTGGGGGCATTTACGTTAAGGGTACCACAAATCAGGTCGCATCACTCGTCGACATTCAGGACTCAACTGGCTCCAGTGTGCTAACCGTAGCCGGTAGTAGCACGGCTGGCTATGCACTAACGGTGAGTAATAACAGCACGAGCGCAAACTCTGATGGCATTCTGATTAACCTTGGCGTGACGGCCGCCAATCGGTCTAGTAGTAACTACTACACAGCATTTGCTGCTGCCGGCATCGTAACCGGTAAAATCCAATCCTCGAGTTCAACGGCGGTCGCCTTTACGACAACCGGTGCTGACTATGCTGAATATTTTCGGGCTAACCCAGCTGACCTGCCTGTGTCTGGCGAGCTAGTAGCATTAGATGCTACCAAACCGAACGGTGTTCGACGCGCTACAAGCAATGATACGATTACAGGAGTCGTATCAACAGCCCCAGGTTTCATTGGTAACGGGCCGATTTGCCAAGTCGAAGATGAAGACTGTGACAGTGATTACAATAGGTATAACGTGCTAGTGTCGTTAACTGGTCAGGTCCCGCTCAAGACGAATGTTGAGGGCGGTCTGATTCATATTGGTGATGCAATTGGTGCATCAAGCGTACCTGGTGTGGCGACCCACGCCATGAGCCGCAATATTGTTGGCTATGCGCTTACCGCCCCTGATGCGAATGGCATGATTCAAGTTCTGATTAACCCAACTAACTTTGACCCATCCCAGGATCTGCAAGCCGTTAACGTGACGGCGCAGAGTTTGCAGACCAGTGGCAGCATAATGGTTGGCGGTAATCTGAACGTGTCTGGGCACACCAGCTTGCATGATTTGACCGTAAGCGGTGATGTATCTATAAGTGGCGACTTAACGGTTGTGGGCACCATAAACGTGCAAGACATCACCGTGAATGGGCACGTAATCACCCGGGGAAATGCACCGATTGGTTCACTAAATTCTGCCTATAACGGTAGCAATGTCAGCATAGTTATTGAAGGCAATGATACTACCGGTACAATCATTGTTAGCGCAAATAACGATGCCATGTTCAACGATCCAAACTGGCCTGCTAGTGTTGATATGAACGACGGAATGCCACTGGCGCAGGTTACATTTGACAAGCAGTTTAGTGCCAATGCGCGCGTGCTACTATCGCCGGCTAACGCTGCTGCTGCTAAGCTGGGAGCCTTCACTACTCAAGAATCGCCAACTGGCTTTAACATTGCTATCAGCAATCTGCCAGCCCAGGGGAAGAGCTACAGGTTAACTTACTGGGTAAGTCAGTAGTCAATTGCTAACTCAGCTGGTACTATAAAAAGGTGAAAGTTGTTGTGCTTTACCGGTCGAATTCGGAACATGGTCGTAAGACGGAAGGCTTTATGCATGAGTTTGCTCAGCGCTATCCTGACATCAAGCTGGATGTTCAGAGTTTAGACAGTCGAGAGGGTAGTGCGACGGCTTCATTATATGACGTAATGACTTACCCAGGGATCTTGGCTTTGCAAAACGATGGGGCGGTGAGCGCTATCTGGCAGGGCGACACGCTACCCCTGATTGATGAAGTCGCTGGTTACGTGGTACACTAAGCCCATAATTTGGAATCCGTCGCGGGCTCGCCTGCGGAAGTGGCTATCAACCACAAGGAGTTAGCAGAACAGCCCTAGGGCCTATTAGAACTAACCGGAGAGGTCCGACAAAACCGTAAGTAAGCCCCGAAGCAGGATGGTACCGCCCTTTACACAAAGAGCTCCTGCAGTACAGGGGCTTTTTTGTTCAGAAAGGAGCAGATCATGAAATTCCAAAAAAACAGCCGACGTCGCGCCAGCGAGTACGAAAAAGATTTAGTCCAATACTGGAAAGACAACCAGACCTTCGAAAAATCTGTTGCTCAGCGTCCGGCTGAGGATGCTTACGTGTTCTACGACGGTCCGCCGTTCATTACCGGTGTGCCGCATCATGGAACTCTGTTAAGTTCGGTCGTTAAAGATGCCGTGCCACGCTATTGGGCCATGCAAGGCCGCCGCGTAGAACGCGTTTGGGGATGGGATTGTCACGGCCTGCCAGCAGAGGTGTTTACCGAAAAGAAGCTGGGTATTAAAGACAAGCGCGATATTGGCACCAAAATTAGCCTTGAAGAGTACATTTTAACCTGCCGCGAAAACATGGTGGCCACTGGTGACCTTTGGGAAACCACAATTGAGCGCATTGGTCGCTGGGTCGACTTTAAGGGTGCCTACCGTACCATGGACAAAGACTTCATGGAATCCGTATGGTGGGCCTTTAAGACATTGCACGAAAAAGGCAAGATCTACGAAGGCGAAAAAGTACTACTGTACTGTGTGCGCGACGCTACTCCTATATCTAAGGCCGAAGTCGCCATGGATAACTCCTACCAAGATGACACCGATCCCTCGGTATACGTAAAGCTAAAATTGGTTGATAGCGACGCTTATTTGCTGGCTTGGACCACCACGCCATGGACGCTGCCATCGAATGTGGCCGCCGCCGTGCATAACGACGTGGAGTACGCCGAAGTACAGGTTGGTGACGATAAGCTGATCGTAGCCAAGGAATTAATCGGTAAAGCGCTGCAAGATGAGAAACACAACGTTGTTGAACATACAATTATACGTACTTTCAAAGGCGCTGAGCTGGTTGGAAAGCGCTATGAGCCGTTATTTACAGATAGGGGCGATAACGCCCACAAGATTTGGCATGCCAACTATGTAAACCTCGAAGATGGCACCGGCGTTGTACATTTATCACCAGCATACGGTGAAGAGGACTACGACATGGCCAAAGCCAACAAAGTGCCAATAGTTTCTAACCTTGATGACAATGGTTATTACACTGAAGGACCTTGGCAGGGTGAACAAGTTTGGGAGGTTAACAAGACCATTGCTAAAACCATGCACGAAGACGGTCGCATCTGGCGCATAGAGTACATCCGTCACAGCTATCCGCACTGTCACCGCTGTGGAACTAAGCTTATATATCGCGCCCACCCAAGCTGGTTCATGGATATTGATGGCCAGCGTAGCGAAATGCTAGAACAGAACCAAAACGTTACCTGGTTCCCGAACCATATAAAGGAAGGTCGTTTTACCAAGACTATGGAAAGCGCGCCGGACTGGAACTTAAGCCGTGACCGCTTTTGGGCAACGGCCATGCCGGTATGGAAAGGCAAGGATAACAACGGTGTAGAACATACAAAGGTGATCGGTAGTTATGCCGAGTTAGCCGAGCTATCAGGGGTGACACTTGAAGATTATCACCGTCCATGGATTGATGATGTAAC
>CAYXYX010000034.1:0-4178 GCA_964469755.1 uncultured Candidatus Saccharibacteria bacterium
CGGTGCCACCACCAAGAGTGATACCACCAGTTTGTAAGCCGGTACCACCGATGTTGATGGTGCCACCAGTCATGGCTGCACCCAGGCTGATTGAACCAGCGGTTTGGGTGTTACCAATGGTAACAGTGTTGGCACCGGTACCACCAATGGCAATTGCTTGGGCACCGGTACCAGTACCGATGCTAATACCACCAGTTTGTAAGCCAGTACCACCAATGGTGATTGTGCCACCGGTCATGGCTGCACCAAGGCTGATTGAACCAGCGGTTTGAGTGTTACCAATGGTAATCACGTTAGCTGCACTACCGCCAATGGCGATAGTCTTGATACCGGTACCACCGGTACCGAGGTTAATGGCTTGGGCACCGGTGCCACCACCAAGAGTGATACCACCAGTTTGTAAGCCGGTACCACCGATGTTGATGGTGCCACCAGTCATGGCTGCACCCAGCGATATGCTACCACCAGTTTGGGTGTCGCCAATGGTAACAGTGTTGGCACCGGTGCCGCCGATGGCGATGTTATTTCCCCCACTACCGGTACCGACGCTAATTGTCTTGCCGGTGTTACCGGTACCCAGGTTAACAGCACCACTTGTACCAGAATCTACGGATATAGCGCTAGCACCAGTGCTCGTAAGCGCTAACGTACTACCACCAGTGATGGTCAGTGCGCCGGTGCTACTCAAAGTAGTGGTCGATCCCAGGCTAATTGTGCCGCTGCCGGCCTGCAGCGTCAGGTTACCGGCGCTCGTACTCCAAGTGCTGGCAGCGTTACCGGTGATTGTCAGTGCCGTGCTGGCAGCAGCTTGTAGGGTCGGCGTGGTAACGCTGGTACCAATCGTGGCGGCACCGTTAATGTTAAAACCGGCGGTCTGTGGGCTGGCAGTCTGGTTTTGAATAAAGCCGGTCTTATCAAGGCCGCCAAGCTTTTCGGCGTTAAAGGCCTGGGGCACTGCCCCAAACTGGATGCGCGGCGTCATTTCGGCATCTGCACCCACCTTAATGCCTAGATAGATGTTGTCAGTGTCAAAATCAATCGAACCCGGTAGCGTCGTAACGCTACCTAGATCTACCTGAAACACACCACTGGTAACAGTGACTGATTGGGTTTCTGTCCAAACGGCAGTACCAGCCGACGACACGGTGTACATGCTAAACACAATGCTGTAGCTGCCATCAGTAACATTGGTGCCATTAGTGTTTACTAGCTTACCCTGGAAACTAATTTTATGATTAATGCCGGAGGCTGCAGTAGCTACGGGCTGAGGTGCGAAGATAAAAAGGGCCACAACCAACAACAGCCCCACTCCCAAGAGCCGGGCTACCGAATATTTAAAACTGCCTTTTTTTGTTGGCATGTTGGTTTTTAGCCTATTTGTTTGGATTTTGCCGTCTTTGGTATATGTTTTGTTGTGAGGATATACTGTGACGTACCTTAAGCATAACAGTTATGGCACGGTGTGCAAGCTACAATCCTAAACTAGCATTATATGGCTAGTTACGGCGTCTGTGACGGAGCACCCAAAACACTAAAGCGGCGGCCACGACCATGATGCCAACAGAGGCGGTTATCCACCACGGCCAGTGATTGAGGTACATAGTCCTCGAATCGTACTGGGCAACGCCTTCGGGATGATAGTACGCAGTTAACTTGTAGCGGCCAAGGGCGTGACTGCTGGCCACCGGCTTCATAATTACCACAAACTGCCGCTCACCACCTGGCAAAACAATTGTTGACTCGGGGTTAATGATCCCCTTAGAAAGCAATGTCCCCTTAGCATCCTCTAGCCGAACCTCACCGCGCGGCACAACATGAACATTGCCGGTATCGCGGAAGGTTAGACTAACAATGTCTGGCTGACTGCCGCCATCTGGCTTCATGCGAGTTAGCTGTAAGCCATACTGTTCGCCACCATGCTTTTTTACGAATACCAGTGACACCAGCTCCTGTTTGAAGCCCAGCGTATTGCTCGCCGTATTGGCAGAGCCAGCCGACACCACAACCGCTCCATAGTGACCCCCAGGCGCCAAGTCTGATCGATTAGTAATGCTCACCGGGATATCAACTGTTTTACCACTGGGAATAATCACCTGATCACCCCCCGGTAGACTCATCCAATTCGCTAATCCGTATTTTGCTAATGACACTGAGGATTTGCCAAAACCCAAGCTATCATTGATTGAACTCATATCGGCTGTTCGTACAGTAACAGCGACCGGTTGCTGGTTATGATTGGTAAGAACAATTGTGCTGTGCGCCTCGATCAGGCCCGAACTAATTTCTAGCTCCTTGATGGTTGGCGACATCGTAATACCGCCAGTACTCGTGTTGGTGGTATTAGATGGCTCAGCCTTGGCTAATGACGGCCAAAAACCACAGAGCACTATTAACGCACCGGCGGATACTAATGCAGTACGTCTACTTGAAGCGCCGGCCATGGGACCGTTTTTGTTTAATAAATCGTCGGAGCGGACGGACGAATAGCGTCCACAAACCAGCTACCACTACCAAGCTAAGCGCCGCAACTACAGCCAAAACCCGCCATGGCATTATCCAAAAGCTAAGGTATGACGTTTGGGCAACATCGCCCTGGCCATCGTTATAAACCATGACAAGTTTGGCATTATATTTGCCGGCTCGTAACTTACTCAGGCCAAATTTATCCCAATTAAGCTCGCTTACCGGCTTATTATTCTTGTCTAGGACTGTTTTGCCGTCAGCGGTTTTGACACGGTAAACTGGAGTACCATCCGACCAAGTGGCCGTAAATTTACGATACGAATCAGGCAAAATATAGCCCTTTTTTAGGTTTACTTCAAGGGTGGCAACGTTTTTGCCGTTGCGGGTAATAAAAATGTTCCCGCGCGGTGCAACATGTGTATTGCCGGTATTATGCATACGCACCGTAAAGTCGACCGGTAAAAACTCTTGTACTTTATTTGGAGTACTAAATTCACTAATAACCGCCTGGCGTTTTGCCCCTGGTGCCTTAACATCAAGAAGAACTAGGCTGGCAACAGCCCCTAGCAGGTTAGACTGACCCTTTGTAGGTGCTGCACCATCGCGAGAAAATATAACTGCATAATAATAGCCGAAGGCGGCACCGACTGGCGGCTTGATAGTCATGGTTATGGTATTCCAGACACTTGGCTCGGCATCAAACTTAGTTTTAGAAAAGCTGACCCAAGAGTCAAAGTCGTCGCTTGGCTCAAAATCTTCCAGTTTAGGGGTACCGTTCTGGCCTTGAGCACTGAATTTCATTAAGGTTACCTTGACGTGTTCGGTGGCTATCCCCTGGTTCTGTACTTTTAAATCAATGGCTGTGCTATGTCCGGGCAGTACTTCGGCACCGATTGAGGGAGGTGATACGACCACCATAAAGGCGCCGTTGGGGTTTTGAGTAGCAGCAAAGGCTTTGTGGGCTGGCGCAAGTGCCACTAAAGCGACAACAACCGCCATACATAACCAAGCTCCCCTTAGTAGGTTCCCATGTTTCTTCATTGCAAACAGTATATCATATACCGCTTACGTTTACGGGGGTGATCGGTATGTTGGTGATGTTCTAGAAGACGCCGGCGCCGATAACGGTCATCGTATCGGTGTAGTCGTTGGCGGCTGGAGTTTGACCGGCAATCGTTGCCCGACCGTAAAGGCTAATAATGTCACCGTTAGCGGTACCACTAGCAGTAGCCAGCGGACGGAACTGGGTTGGGTCAAGCGTACCAGCCTTGTTTGAACTACCATCGTAGTAGCTATCGAGGGCTACCGTACCACCACCAGCGGCGTCAGTGTTAATAGTCACACCTAGACCGTAATCTTCGGTACCATTACTGAAGTTCCGCGAAGCTGAACCAGGCGCCACCGAGCCAGCAAGTTTATAGTTACCTGCGGTAGCCGATTGTAACGCGCCCTTACCTGAAGAGCTGTTCAAGTCTTTAGCCCATACAATCCAGCCAGAAGCGGCATTGGTTGTAATGGTCACGGTACGACCGGCGGTAGATACTAATGCACCGGTGCTTAAGTTGCTGGCAAAGTTGTCGGTATTACCGCTCAACACAAAAGCGAACGAGGGCGGTACGACCGCGTTAAACACCACGGTATCGTCGGTGATGATTGATTCAGAAAAGTTAGTCGAGTACAGTGAAGCACCCGCGTCCCAAACTGCTACCGTGCCA
>CAYXYX010000034.1:4188-7394 GCA_964469755.1 uncultured Candidatus Saccharibacteria bacterium
TGTTTCGGCGGCTCCGGCACTACTAGTTGTCAGTGGCTTAGTACCGCCAGTGCCAAAGTTAAAGCAGTAGGTGGTGTTAGCAGACAGGCTGGCTCCCGAGGGAAAGGTAACGGTCTTGCCGCTCACAACCGTAGCGGCGGCAATGGAAGGCCAAGCGGTTTGACCCGTGTCTAGGCCGGTAGTGTTAACACTCCAGTTACCAGACACTTGAGTGGCTAAAGCATAGTCAGTGGCTGCGGTGGTCGGGAACGTTACCCGTACGGTTGCCGCCGTTGAAATAGCCGAAGCCGTGGTTTTAGCACAAACTCGTCCACCAGTGAGGGTGGTAGCCTTTAATGTATCCAGCCGTACGAAGGCTTGAGCGAAGGTGGCAGCCTGTGCCCGCTGAACCAGTACTAAAGAGAACCCCAGGAATGCCATGAACAACACTGCAATAAGTAGCGGTGTTTTTTTGATTGCTGTTTGTGGGTTTTTTATGTTCATTACTTATACACTCTGGGAGCATTATCCCAATTAGCATAAGCAATGTCAAGAAATAATAATGGTGCTAAAAAGAACCGGCAGTCGTAAATGTAAGCGTATCGGTATAGTCATTGGCCGCCGGTGTTTGCGCGGCAGCTTTAGCCAGAATATACAATGATCCACGACCTCCGTTAATCGCAGTGGTGCTGGCAAATATTTCGGTCGCCGTGGTATTGAGTACTCCAACATTCTGAGAACTGACATTATACGGCGAACTAATGCTTAGCGGGCCGCCACTGCTTTGGGCAACGCTTGCGCCTTGGGCGCCATAACCGGTGCTAGCACTCGCTAGGTTAGTAGTTGCTGAACTAATCGTATAGTTGTTATTGGCACTTTTAAGGCCGCCATTAGCCGACCGTACATATACGCTAGCCCCCGACACAGCATTGGTATCCAGATCAATCCAAACCAGTTGACTGCCGGTCACGACTGTTGCAGGTAATAAATTACCTAGTGATGAACTATATGGCGCAGCTGTCTCGGAATTAGTGGCCGAAACATCAATATCAAAGGTTATGCTCGGGTTAACCGTAGCCGCCGTAGATACTGGCCCATACGCAGTCTCGGTAAATCGCCCCTGGAAGGCATTTACTTTAACAGAGTAGGTAGTGCTGGATTGCAAGCCCAACACCAGTCCCCCGCTCCCACCACCCCAAGCAGCGTACGTTTGATAGGCGCTGAGCGGACGGGTTGCACCTATAGTGTTGTCTGACTGTATATACTGCGTGGTCGTAAAACCATCACTCGAAATAGCAATCGAAAATAAGGTGTCACTTGGGTTATCACCCGGTGTAATTACGAACTTTAGTCGATTATAATAATTAGCCGGATTAGTAAGGGCAATAGTTGGTACATGCGCCTGTTGGGCATTTTGTTGCCCCGCACCCGCTTTGTAAGTCGTTCCGCTGGCCTGGCCACTACTCACCTGCCCGGTCGTGGCATTAAGTCCATAATTGGTTGATGTTGCATTGGACGTACCACCGGATCCGTACCCATAACTTGGTAGCTTATAACTACCACTGCTCAAAGCAACTGCGAATATAAATCCTAGACCGACGGTAGATATCATTATTTTTCCAAATTGCATCATTACTTCCAGTGATAGCTTGTTAAGACTTTGGTTACTTCGGGCTGCAAATCATCCAAACCACCTATGGCAGTAAACGATAGGCTTGCAACCATAGAATTATGGGGAATTAGCACCGTAATTTTGGTACCATCGTGTCGCTTCCACTGCTCTGCTGTGCCGCCATCGACAGTAATCGTGCTTTTGGTGTACTGGTCAGGCTGGCTGGCCCGCAATTTGTGAGCCGAGCTGTTTTCTAGGTTATTTGCTTCTAGTTTTGATACCGCTACCGCCAGTTGCTTTTGATAGGTCGTATCGGCTGTTAACATTGCTAGCTCTAGGTCATCGTCGTGGGCAGCTTGGCGGCTCACAAAATAAACACTAGGGTAGGTAAAGCTCATATACGCTCCTGAGTATTGTTTGCTCGTAGGGCCATGCTTGACCGTCACCTGAGAGTCTTGATTATCGATTGCAGCCTTGTTACTACCGCTCGACCAGATCATCAAAGCAATAATTAGTATAACTACAGCGACGAGGGTAATACCTATCCGTTTAATCAGGCGACGGCTCATATACGAACTTTTCCGTGTCGTAACAGCATCAATTCACGACGTTCACCAATCCAAAATGCTAGTACCACCACCACGCTCACCGCAAAAAGTTGCCATAATATCCTAATAACTATTGAGCTGCTATAGCCTTTACTTACACCGCTCGCTACACCAATTGCCGTGCCACCGCTCACAATGCCGGCAAACCGAAAGAATGCCTTGTTTCCCTGCTGATCGACGCCACGAGCTATGATGGTGTACCCGCCGTTTGGGCTGGCTTTATGGTAAGTATGCGTAACAGTGAATGTACCGGCGGTGCCCTGACTTATAACATCGCTCTCCCCATCACCCCAGCTCACACTGATGGCGTAGGGGGACTGGCCGCCACTTGCTGTAAGATCCCAGGACATGGCGTTTCCGACCTCAGATCCTCGGTATAGGACGTTGCCGGTTATATAAAACTGATCGTAAGCGGGCGCTAACTGCCTTAGTGGTAGTGCCAGCCGCACGCTGACTGGACTCGAGTCCGGACTAACCAACTCGCTCGCCGTATAGGCTCGGGCAACCAGCGTGTTATCACCTATAAACAGCGCAATCGGCAGATTGTAGCGACCACCCTGGCACAGGTTTGCCCCCGCCAGGACTTCGTTTTTGTAAACCCTGACCATTGTATTGTTTGGACAACTACCGGCTACCGTGACCGGGTCGGCTGTTGTATAGTCGGCGCCACTATTAGGCGTATTAATGGTCGGAGCTTCCGACGGTGCCGTACCAGGAACTACGGCATAGGTTCCATATTGGGCTTCGCCACTCGTGGCAGCGTAAGCTACCGTCCGACTGGCCGTAACCATGGGCACCAGAGCAAATAGCAACACAATAGCTAGGCTGCCATACGAGGTGTGTCGATGCGGCAGCACTTTACCGGTATGCTTGTGGGGCTGGAGTTTTGTGTGGGCCGCGTGGGACGGTTTCCTCTGTTTATACACCCGTTTTGTCATACGACTATCATATCATGGTGCTTATGGTACTCGATGACTTGTGTATCTATTATCATAAGCGGTATCATA
>CAYXYX010000035.1:0-2961 GCA_964469755.1 uncultured Candidatus Saccharibacteria bacterium
GCGGCCGCACTGGCCTGCAAACAATAACCATATTCATCCACAGCGTTCGTGTCTTCAAACAAACTTGGGGTGATCCATGGCTCCAACACAAGCCATCCCCCAAGATTTACTCCCTTGAGTGGTGTATTTATTCGGCGTTGCTTGCTAAATGCCATAACTCACAATGCTGACAACGATACACTTGCAAGCTGGTACCATACTGATAAGCAGCGACGGTAGCGGCAGTCTTAGCTTGTTTTGAGGTATCAAATGCTAGTTTATCGGCACAGGGCAACAATGGCTCAGCATCGTCCGAAAACATAAGCTATACGGCAGCCATGGCAGCTTTAGGGTTGACCTTCTCGTTTTTGTTCTCTTTAATGAACACGGCCGAAATTACTGATGAAGTAAGTGCAAAGAACACACCGGCATACAGCGCGTGCGAGAATCCAGTAACTTGAGCTTGGGCAATACCGATTGGCGTTCGCGCAATGGCAGGATGAGTCGTAACATATGTGACGGCAGCAGAAGCCGAAATACCTGACAAAATTGCCAAGCCAAGTGAACCACCGACCTGCTGGGAGGTGTTAAGTAGGCCAGATGCTAATCCAGATTCGTTGTGCGGCACACCAGTAGTAGCAGCAATAGTTATGGTTATGAAGGTAATGACCATACCTGATGCGACAACGACTAGTCATGGGAATACATCAGTCCAATAGCTACCACCGACTGATAGGTGCGCCAATAGGAACAATCCGAGGGCGATTAGTAGCGGCGCAACAACTAATGGTTTTTTGTAGCCAATACGGCCAATAACATGTTGCATCATGACCGAAATACCCCCGATCACAAAAGTGATCGGCAAGAAGCTTAGACCGCTCATAACCGGCGAGTAACCCAGTACGTTTTGCACATAAAGTGTCACGAAGAAGAACATCGAGAACATAGCAGCTGTAATTGGCAGCTGGGCGGCATTGGCTGCCGAAACGTTAGCAATCTTAAAGATACTCAGTGGCATCAGGGCGTGCTTAGAACGACTTTCATTAAAGATGAAGCCTGCTAACAGCGCTGCACTTACCGCGAATAAACCAAGCGTCGTTGAGTTAGTCCAGCCATAGCTCGGTGCTTTTGTGAAGGCGTATACCAATACCATCAACCCCGAAGTAACCAAAATGGCACCAGGTAAATCAAGCTTACTGTGATCAAGATCAGCTTTGCTATCTGGTACGTATAAGTAGGCTGCTACGGCAATACCTAGGCCAATTGGCACGTTGACAAAGAAGTTCCAACGCCAGTCCAAATACTGAGTTAAAATGCCGCCCAACAGCACACCAACAGCCGCGCCACCAGCCGCCACAGCGCCCCATACGCTTAATGCCTTAGTACGTTCTTTACCCTCTTTAAACGTTGTCAGAACGATAGATAGCGCAGCTGGTGACATAAAGGCCGCCGCCAGACCCTGCAAGGCGCGTAATACAATAATCTGAGTACTATTTTGCGCCAAACCTGTCAGTAGTGAAAAGATGGCAAAAGCAGTAACGGCGCTAATAAACATCTTACGCCGGCCATAAAGATCGGCAGCACGGCCACCAAGTAGCAAAAAGCCGCCAAAAGCCAAGGTGTAAGCCGAAACCACCCACTGCAACATGCTAGTCGAAGTAAATTGCAATGAACGATAAATTGATGGCAAAGCCACGTTAACAATCGAGGTGTCGAGCACCACAATAAACTGAGCAACTGCCACGATCAGCAGCACAAGATTTTTATGAACAACGCGTTTTTGCATAAAATTACCCCCTTCTTAGATTGATACTGAGTTCTTGCTTACATCTATGATACCTTAGTATACAAAATATAGTAATGCGCTTTTAAATGAACTGGGGTTCATAATCGGATCTGACAAATATGCTATCATCCAGTAGATTAAGACACTCCGCAAAACTATATCAAAACACCATAGTTTTAAAGAGTGTCATTAATACTTGGAGTGCACATGGGCCAAAAGATCATAATTAGCTTATCAATCGACCAAACATTATTACAACGCGTCGATGCAGCGGCAAAAGCCGAATACACCAGTCGCAGTGACTTTATGCGTATGTCACTGGTGGCGCGTTTGAAAGCGCTCGAACAGCCAGTGGAATTGGTTATTCCAAAGGCTGGCGAGCCCTTACGAAAGCTATACCAAACAGTACGTAAGCTTAACTTTCAGGCACAAATTAAGCACCGCGACAAATGGCAATAACCTATTTAGACAAGAAGGTCAGCGCGTAACCAACGTTACCAGCACGGCCAGCACGACCAATACGGTGCACGTAGTCCGAGTATGACTGAGGTGTTGAGTAGTTAATGACGTGACTGATGTCTTTGACGTCAATTCCACGGGCGGCAACATCGGTTGCAACCAGTACTTTGACTTCGTTAGCCTTAAAGCGGTTCAATGAGCGCTGGCGTTGACCCTGAGATTTACCACCGTGAATAGCGTCAGCCGAGAAGCCACGCGCAATCAGCTCGTTAGCTAGACGTTCAACGCTACGTTGGGTGTCATCAAAGATGATGGCTTTGTCGATGGTACCGCCGATCAAAAGATCGTGCAGTTTTTCGAGCTTTTCGGAGTCGTGGCGAACCATGACAACATCTTGGTGAATGTTTTCGCCGGTGTCACCAGTCTTAACTGAAACAGTGATTGGCTCATTAGAAAACGTTTCGATCAAAGCGCTAACGGCACGATCCATAGTAGCCGAGAAGAACAACGACTGGCGTTCCTTAGGCAATTCATTAAGAATGCTACGGACGTCGTTTACAAAGCCCATGTCGAGCATGCGGTCAACTTCGTCGAGTACCACGTAGTTAAAGTCGTGCAGGCGTAAGCTACGGCGTTCCAAGTGGTCCTTAATACGACCAGGTGTACCAATAACAATTTGGGGGTTGCTGCGTAAGTCACGTAATTGCGGACCCATGCTGGTACCACCAATAAGAATG
>CAYXYX010000035.1:2971-7122 GCA_964469755.1 uncultured Candidatus Saccharibacteria bacterium
GTCGTCAATTTGCTGAGCAAGTTCACGAGTTGGTGCAATAACAAGCACCTTACCGCCACCAAGCGTCAGAGCGTTCAACACAGGAATACCGAAAGCAGCTGTTTTACCGGTACCAGTATCGGCAATGCCAATAATGTCACGACCCTCCATAATAGGAGCGATTGACTGATCTTGAATAGCCGAAGGAGCTGTAAAGCCCTTGGCGGTCAAGTTGGCGGTAATAATCGGTGTTAAATCGAAGTCAGCAAACGTGTGCTGGGCGTGGTAGGACTCACGTTCGACAGGCTGAGCAACTTTTACAAAGCGACTTGGGTCAATGTAGTCCTTTTTAGGACCTTTGCGACCTTGGTTGCGGCCACCGGAACTGCGTCCGCCACCGTGGAAGCTGCTTCCATAACTTTTACTTGGGCCGCTACTGCGGCGGCCACCGAAACTACGTGTTTTACTTTGATAAGGCATAAAAAAAGAATCCTTCGTTTTAGCGAATCTTCATAGAGATCCGAAATAGTATTAATCGATTGTGATTATGAAATCGAGTAATACTTTTCTAAAACAACCCGGATTCAGTAATAACAATATTTATACATTAGCACGATTTACAATCCGTGTCAATGATGGTTTAGCTACACAAAATAACAAGCAGGCTAGTCAATGCCTTCTTATAATTTGCAATATGTGCCGGAGTACCACGTGCCATTAATTCTGATCGGTGATTGAGCTGGCGTACAAAATTTCGTACCCACAGTATCGCAAGTAGTTGCACTGGGGGCATTAGCATGTAAGAATGCACAACCTACAGGAATTGGGTTAGTGGATGTCTCTCCTCGTGCACCAGTACTGCCAGGACAGCCAGCCATTTCTGGGAACTTAGAACAAGCTGTTGCCGATGGTGTTGGAGTGGGGTTCGAACCACCGCCAGAGCCACCACCTGAACCACCGCCAGTGCTACCAGATGATGGTGTGGTCGTAGCACCGCCTGTGCTACCTGCTGGTGCTGTACTTGGTGTTGGGCTTGGTGCTGGTGCAGGCTTAGCAGGACACTTCCCGGTCACTGGTATGCTCTGGCCATTCCAACACTGCGTGCGATCTATCACACAGCGCTTGCCGTCCCAGTGGTAGTTTCCATGCTTCACTGTGGCGCAGTAGGCTTTGGGTCCTTGGTGCAGCGCTGCAGCTAATACGCCACCGGTGCTCTTAGCGACGTTCTGTGCAGACTGTAAGAAGGTTGGAGTAAAGCATTCGTCTTGGCGATTCTTTGTGGCATCGAATATGTAGTAAGTAGTGGTCTTGCCGGTACAGAGCGGAGTTTTTTGAGCCTTGGCAACAATAATCTGATCTTTGTCGTTACGATTTACGGCTTGGGCGCAGCGCTCAACTTGAGCGATCCATACGCGGTGCAAATCAGTACACTGTTTCTGCTCCATCGTAATAGCATATGGCTGATCAAATTTGGCGTTGACACAGTACGGCTTACCGTCGTTCTGGCGTGGTGCTCCGTCGGCATCCAGGGCACAGGTAACCATGCTACAACCGTAGTCGCCGCCGTTAACCTTTTTACCCTTTTGCTTAGCAATGTATTCACGGCCAAGTAGCGCACAGTTGGCTTCGCCCTGTTCCCCCTTGAAGGTCTTATCGACAGCAACATAGCGGTCTGCAGTGACAACTTCTTCTTTGCAATCACTTTTCTTAACCAGAACGTATCCAGCGCTACATGCCAGAGTGGTGTTTTCAGGGCATAAACCCTCGGTAGTTGCAGGTACTTGCGTGCCAGCTGCATCAACACACGCTGGCAATACATCATCTGGCGCATCTTTAAAGGTGGTCACAAGAACGGGACGTAATGATGATATCTTATCGTTGCCATTATCCTTGTTTTTAGCCTTAGGTTCAGTATCCAAGTTAGGGTTACTGGCCCATGGCTTAATACAGTTGGTCTTAAAGTTAATGTCTTCACAAATCTGCCAGCGGCCTTTGACAATCTTGTAGCTCGAAATGGTATCGTTCCAGCCCTTAGGCAGCTCGGCGGTATCCTTGGTAATGGTTAATTCTTTACCCTTAAAGTCCTTGTCTTGATATACCTTGATTTTAAAGTCGCCTTTGAACTGGTCTTGAGGCTCAGTACCTGGGTTTTGAGGATCGGTCGTAGGATCTTGAGGATCTGGAGCGGTTATGGGCAAACCGGGTGTACCGGTCGTTTCATTCTGAGCAGCAGCAGCTTTGCTTGATTCACATACGTCACGTAGGGTTTCTTTGTCTTCCTTAAGATTGTTGTAGTTGGCATTGTAGTAGGGGAACTCTTTTTGACACTGCACGGCTTTGTCGGTGTCCTTTTGATCAGGACGGCGAGCACAGCCTTCGACTAGCCACACACGGTGCAATTTAGTTACACAGCGTTCTTGTGTGGCAGCCGCATTGGCAACAGCCGCATCTGTGGCGCCGATGGCGTTCGTACAGTACTTAACTGAGGTAATCAGCCCAACAACTAAAGTTCCGGCATCAGCCCGGCAGACTGCCGTACACTTTGTACCGTCCCATTTCCGACCGAGCAGCTGACAAGTATCTGCCGTATTGCTTGGCGGAGGCGTCGGAGCTGCTGGAGGCGTCGTGTCTGGACCAGGGCGAACGGGTGGAGTTGTAGGTGGAGTAGCACTGCCAACTGGCGTTCCACTGCCCACAGTCCCTGCACCAGTGCCCTTGTTAGCGTTTACGATTTCTTGAGCAATACACCTGTCAGTGGCACCGTCGGCAACATAATTAGGATATCCTGGGATACATTGCCGTGAATCGTTGGTGTTTTCTTGAACAGAACGACGAGCACAACCAATATCAGTAATGTAATAACGGTGCAAGTTGACTATACATCGCTCGACCTCAGAGCTTGTTGACACATACGATGCGCAGTAGCCTCGGTGAGGTACATTGTCGGCCTTTTTATACTCCGCACTTGCCACTCGACACTCTGCCTTACAAGTACCGTCAACGTATTTTCGTCCGGCCAATTTACAGCCAAGTTCTGTGTTTACGGCTACAGAATACTCTGTATTAAAACTGTCCGCATTGCTGCGTACGTAACCATAGTAACCAACCATGCTAACACCAAACACAATAAGCACAGCTACCGTCACATTACGATGAGCGGCAACAGCGCGCTTGAACTTAGCAAAGCGCGTCTGAGGTAACTTCTTTGTAGTTTTGGTAGTTCGGGTTTTGGTTTTGGTTTTGGCCGGCATGGTATGTCCTTATACTGTCTTGTTTACTTTATGGTTAACTGGTTTTCCAACAAACATTTGCACTCCAGAGCTGTTCCTTGTTAGGGCTAAGAGCATAAGCTATGCGTGGGCTGCCGTTGACAAGTTCACAGGCTTGATCACTTTTTACGCAAGTAAACTTAGCTTGCTGGCTTGCGGTAACATCTTTAGAAAATTGACCGCATGATTTGCTGACGTGCTTAACATCGGAGCGTACATACGTTTGACCGAAGCTGTCGGTGGCTGTTTGGGATACCGAATCATCTTTTGCGGCCACAGCCTTCTTGACACAGGTAGTACCGTTCCACATTTTGTTGGTCTGGATCTCACAGAGGGCCTTAGCGTTCATGGCAGCCAATGCAGCCACAGGCTTACCTGTTGTTTTGGCTATACCTTGCAGCCGCTGGAAGGTCGAAGGCTTAACGCATTCATCACCACCATCTTTGCTACTGCGGGCAACATAGACCGTGTAAGGCGCTTGACACTGTGTGGCATTAACATGCGTGCCGGCCTTTGCCGTAGCAACTGCGGCACAGGCATCAACTTGGGGTATCCAAGTTCGGTGGGCTGCTAAGCAAGCCTCCTGAGTAATTCGGTCAACGCTGCCTTCACAATATGCGGAACCGTTGGCGGCTCGGGCGTTAGCGTTAGTACGTACACACTCTTGGACGCTACAACCTCCCATGATCGTTTCACCATTTACTGTACTGTCGTCAACCCAAACTCGGCCGAGCATGGCACAGGTAGGTTTATCTATGTAATGATCAACAACGGTAACTTCTGGCACAGTTTTGGCTGTAGCGGCAGGGAGACGGATAAAAATATCGGTTGAACAAGAGCCGTCACCATATCGTCGGCCACCGTTCGTTACGCTTCCGCATTCCCCTGACCCGGGGGCTGCAC
>CAYXYX010000036.1:0-4774 GCA_964469755.1 uncultured Candidatus Saccharibacteria bacterium
AATACGGCGGGCTGGTCAAACAAAACACGCCCCCAGTGTTGCTTTGGAACGCAGATTAGCCCGTTTGCAAAAACAGCTGATTATACTGGCCTGCGTTGCGGAATTAGTCATCTTTATTGCACTCTTGGTTGCCAACTTGGATATTACTGTGGCCCGCAATTACGCTCTCTTGGTGCTCGTGGCTCTAGCTCCGCTCGGCTTAGAGCTTGAGCTGGCGGTTATCATGCACACTAAGCACCACCGCAGCTCCGAAACGTTTCGGACCGCCATTGGCTATGCTACCGAGGACGCCCATGCGCTACTGGCCGTGATTGGCCTCAGCCTTATTGGCACGATATTGTTTCACATCCCACCAGCCTTGTCGGCACTGCAATTATTGATCATAACTTGCATTGCACGCCCCCTATTGTCGGGACGTGCCTTGCAGGCCACCACCCACAAAGTGGACCAAGCGTGGCGCGTATTATTCACCTCGCTAGTTGTTTATGGCAGTTTTGTTTTCTTCTTTATTCGTCACTATTTAGAGCCGCGCTATGCTGACACGACTAACGCCATAGTATGGCAAGCTACCACCGTTGCCCTCGTAACATTTATTGCCTGTCAAGCAGCTACGCTGGTGTTTAACCCGCAAGCACCGAAGGTGACCGCCTACCGCGCTAGTGCACTATTGACTGCGGTTCTATTCATTGTTTATTGGCCAGGGACGCACCATTATTTTATGACCGCCGGCCTAGCTGCGGCTGACTGGGCGTGGATAATTATTGCTGCGCTGGTGTATGTTTCGCTCTATTTACTACAGAGACAGTCGGCAACGCATAGTCGACGCGCTGTATTGGCGGATCATCAAAAACTAAGTAATTAAACACCGAGCGCTTGTTCGACTGAAGCCTGGAACTGTGCCATGTCATCGGCACCATTGTCCAAAAAGATATCGCACCGTTCTTTAACAGCCGCTACGTTCAGCGTTGCACCGTCACCGGAAGGATGCATTTCACGGGCTTCATCTGCCTTGAACTGTTCAAAACTGATGGCATCTTCAATAACTCGGCCGCGTGCCTCTAAATTGCGCTGCAAACGTTCGTACCGCACTCGCTCGTCTGCATCCACCCAAATCACCGTACCGCCTAATTTGTGCACTGCATCAGCTTCTCCCGGATGTCTCAGACTACCTACTACCAAGCCCTTATAGATACTCGCCTGCCGTTGCCACGTTTCATACGCTTTTTGGACAATCACACCCATGCCGCCTTCGCGGCGCCATTCGGCACTCAAGGCCGCTTTGTGTAATCGATCGGTCGGATCACCGCGCCTTTCAAGTTCGGCAGTTAGCAAGTCGGTGGCCGAAATAAACAGATACCCATACTTACTGCTGAGCAGCTGCATGACGGTATCTTTACCGCTGCCATTAGTGCCCGAAACGCCGATTACCTTGATGTTCATACTGTACCAGTCTAGCAGATCAAACCAACTTGCAATTACAATATAATTGACAAAATAGCATAAGAGTGATAAGATACTTGCAAGTTATCAAAACTAATACGAGAAATAAAATGCCCGAAACACTCAGCGCAACACAAGAAAGCACCGAACGACTAGCCTTATCAACAGCTGGCGAAATTAAAGACTGGCTTGGTAAAGTCAGCCCTACATCACCTGAATCAACCGTCTTTCTAGACGGTATGCGTACCTTGATCGATGATGCCGCCGCCCAAGAAGATCGTGAATCAGCTCGAACAACAGAAACCGCCGCACTTATACTTGCTGGCGCTATTGGCCAAAAAAGTGAAGAAGCTTTTCAGCGCAAAGTAACTGCTGGGCTTGATGCTTCTAGGGAAGTAACCGACGGCAACATTCTAGCTGCGACCGTAGAGTTCAATCCAGACCACCCTTCATTTAAAGGCTACACCGATTCAGCTGAAGTATTTGCAGTAGCCCAGGCACTCGACCAAATTGTTCGCCAGGAAGTTCCCGGCGCCTACCAATCGTAGTTCGTAGTATCTATTTAATGTAGTCGTGCAACTTCTTAGCGTCACGGTGCTTGCGCAACTTGGCAAGCGCTTTTGCTTCTATTTGACGAATACGTTCGCGAGTCACGCTGAATTCTTGGCCTACTTCTTCGAGCGTGTGGCTTTTACCGTCTTCGAGGCCAAAACGAAGCTTTAAGATTTTTTGTTCGCGTTCAGTTAAGGCGCCCAACATGTCTTTAACCTGCTCTTTTAGGAGCTGGTTAGTGGCTGATTCTTCAGGGCTGATAGTGTCTTCATCTTCGATGAAGTCGGCCAGGACTGAGTCTTCCTCATCGTCACGAATGGAAGCGTCAAGACTACTGATGTCCTGCTTGATCTTCATGATGTGCTCGACTTTGTCGACTTCGATTTCCATTTCTTTGGCGATTTCTTCGTTAGTTGGCTCGCGGTTAAGCTCTTGGGTTAAACGACGCTGCGTACGGAGTAATTTGTTAATGGTCTCAACCATGTGCACTGGTATACGAATGGTACGGGCTTGGTCGGCGATAGCACGAGTGATGGCTTGGCGAATCCACCAGGTGGCGTAGGTACTAAATTTAAAGCCCTTGTCGGGATCGAACTTTTCGACGGCACGGAGCAGGCCGGTGTTGCCTTCCTGAATAAGGTCGAGTAGATCAAGACCGCGCCCTACGTAACGCTTAGCAATTGATACAACCAAACGCATGTTAGCTTCGGCCATTTTGTCTTTGGCACCGCGATCGCCGGCAACGACCTGCTTAGCTAATGCTAGCTCCTCTTCGGCATTTAACAGGGGTATTTTACCGATTTCACGGAGGTATAAACGGACTGAATCGTCTGCGACATCGTCGTCGACATAAATCGCCTTCGAGGTATCTTCCTCTTCGGCTTCGGGCTCTTCTTCGGCGGCCCAGTCTTGGGTAAAGTTGGCTGGGTCGGGTTCGCCAACGGTAATGGCAATACTGGCGTCGGCGAGTTCAATGTATAGCGCGTCGAGGATTTCGGTGTTGGCTGGTAAGTCGGGAATTGAATCAAAAATATCGCGCTGGGTTATAACGCCGTCTTTTTTAGCCTTGTCGAAAAGCGTTTGCTTAACTTCGGTGTAGTCAATGACGATTTTTGCGGCTTTGCCGCCTTTTTTAGTTGTTGTTTTTGCGGGCTTATCGTTCTTAGCGCTGGCCATATTTGCCTCCTGCGGTTAATCCTAGTAGTTCATCAAGTTGCTTAGCACGTATTAATAGAGACTCGGTGGTTTGCTCATCGGCGCCATCCATTTTCGTTGCTAGCTTTCCTTTTTCGGTTTTTACATACTGTTCTACCAAGCGTGCCTGCAACCGAGCGACTTCGTATTGAAGTTCATGAATCTCGAGGCCCTGGTAGATCTCTTCAAAGAGTAATGCTTCTATTTTAACATAATCTGACACACTTTGCAGCTGCGTCGCCTTTTCTGGCTGACCAGTGAAGTCCGGATGCTCCTGCAAAAATGCTAACAATGTGCGAGCGTCCTCGCTATGGAGCATATCGGCAGTGACCACCGTCATATCTTCGCGCAGCGTTGGCTGCATTAAGATGAGCGATAAATATCGGTCTTGGGCCCGCAGGTTTTCAAGCGTTTGCTTGTCGGTGGGTTGCGGCGTCACCTTAACCTGCCGTTTACGGGCTGGCTGATCAGCGGCGGCAGTACGTGCATATTTTTGCTCTAATGCTTGCTGACTGACACCTATGGTCTTAGCAATTAATACCATGTAATGGTCGCGCTCAACCGGGTCATCCAAAGCACGAACCACTGGCAACAACACATCACTAAAGCGGCGCTTCCCTTCGGCACTGGTTATGTCGAGCAGCTGTTCGTAGCGCTCCATGAGCCAGTCGAGGGCATACTGATTCTTGGTGATTGCCTGCTCCCACAACTTGGGGTCTTGTTTAATTAACTCGTCGGGGTCTTTGCCGCTCGGAATGGTAATAATACTTAATGAAACTTTGACTTTTGAAGCGATGGGAATGGCCCGCTCGGTGGCGTTTAAACCAGCTTTGTCGGCATCAAAGCTTAAACGGATGTCACCCGTAAAACGGCTGAGGGCCTTTAAGTGCGGTTCCGTAAGTGCGGTGCCGGCAGTGGCAACTACTTGGCACACGCCGGCTTGGTGACTGGCAATGACATCGAGGTTGCCTTCGGCAATTACTACAAAACCGGATTTGCGAATGGTCTCTTTAGCTAAATGCAAGCCGTATACATGACGGCTTTTGTCGTATAACGGCGTTTGCGGCGTGTTTATATACTTAGGGGCGTCTTTGTCGTCAGTTAACAATCGGGCCGTAAAACCAATGACTTTGCCTTGGGCATCATGCAGCGGAATCATTAAGCGACCACGAAACATATCGGCCAATCCGCGGTAACGTTGAGCGCTCAGCCCAGCTTGTTTAATTTCTTGTTCATTAAATTTTTTACTTCTTAAAAAATCTACTAGAGCTGTACCATTATTTGGTGCATAGCCTAATTTCCACTCCAATGCCGTGGCTTTAGTGAACTTACGTTTTGTAAATACATACTCTAAAGCAACCTGGTTTTTAGAGAACTGCACTTGGTAAAAATGCGTAGCCGCTTCAAGTGCCGCTAGCAAGCGTTCTTTGTTGGGACCTTGTGACTGGCCTTTTGTTCGGAACTGCTCAATATCAATTCCGGCTTTGCGAGCTAAATGTTCGAGCGCACCTTTAAAATCGAGCCCCTCGACTTCCATGACGAAGCTAAACATATCGCCACCTCGTCCAGATGAAAAATCATGCCAAAT
>CAYXYX010000036.1:4784-7043 GCA_964469755.1 uncultured Candidatus Saccharibacteria bacterium
TACCACAAAACTGGGCGTTTTCTCGCTACTAAACGGGCTTAAGCCCTTCCAGTTTCGACCGGCACGTTTAAGCTGAACGTATTCGCCAATCACGTCCTCAATGCTTAATCGCTGCTTTACCTCTTCGACCGCATCCATATATATGCCTTATTGTACGCTATTAACCCCTATTCTGGCTGCTGTGACAACGCGAGCGCTCGCTTGGGGTCTAACACCGGTTGTGGTTAAATAGAGGTTACATGCAACCGCAAAATCCGCAGCAACCATATCAACAGCCCGTGCAGCCGCAGCAACAGCCGCAAGTGTCACAGCAAACTGACCCGCAAGGCCAGTATGATTTTATTATTAACCCAAATGCGGCACCCAAAAAAGCAAAGTTCATCCCAAGTAGTTCAATGCCAATGCGCATTTTAATGGTTCTGGCGGGGCTTTTTGTGTTGGCAATTGTTGCTGCAGTAGTGGTAAGCCTACTCGGCAAAGGCGGTGGTGCCGCCAATAAAGATGCCATTCTCAGCGTGGCGCAAGACCAGACCGAAATTATTCGCTTGTCTACCAGCGGCGTCGAAAACAGCGTTTCGCAAACAAACAAAAACTTTTCTGCCACTACAAAACTAACTATGACGTCTTCACAGAAGGAACTACTCGCCTTCGCCAGCGCTAAAAACATTAAAATTAATCCCAAACAGTTGCCGGCCAAACAAAGTTCAACAATTGACACCCAGCTTGCAACTGCCAAGAGCGCAAGTACATTCGATGTGGTTTATGCGGATGTAATGAAACGAGAATTAGATAGCTACCAAGCGGACTTGGCCGCCGCCTACAAAACAGCGGGTACAGCCGGCAAAGCGTTGCTGCTGTCGGAGTCTAAGTCAGCCAATCTTCTATACACACAGCTCACCGAGTCTGTTAACTAGTTAGCTGGTCACTAATTGATGGCTATGACGAATCAGGTCCTGCACCTGTTCCCAGCTGAGCTGACCGCTGAGCACAACGGTGATCCAATGCTTTTTATTAAGATGGTAGCCGGGCTGCACGCTTTCGTACTGCTCACGCAGTGTTTCGCCCAACACGGGGTCGCATTTTAAGCTGAGTTGTACTGGCTCTTTACCCTCACTAATTAGAGCGAACATCTTGCCACCAACTTTATACACGGCCACTTCCGTACCGAACGGATAATCCAGAACTGCGTTCGGCATACTCAAAATATATTCTTCGACTGATTTGTGATCCATGCCCTAAATTGTATCAGACATGTCTGATGACCTGTTATGACGAATGTTACGCTTGCGACTTTTGCAGCCACTCAAGGTAAAACTGCAGCTCGGCAATACTGGCCTGAATGTCGTCGAAGGCGCGGTGTACTTCGCGCTTTTCGAAGCCCACGCCATACTTGCCTTGCATAACAATTTTGAGTGAACTAACATCCAACATTCGATAGTGCAGCTTTAAATCGAGCGCTGGCCACCAGTGTTTAATAAAGTTGCGGTCGTTGTGGATACTATTACCGCCCAAAACGGCTGGTTCGTTACCAAAATGCTGTTGCACGAGTGCCATAAGCTCTTGTTCGACTTGCTCGTTCGACTTGCCTTTTTGGAGGTTCTGTACAAATTGATCTCGATTTTCGGGGTAATTTGCCCACCAAATGTTCTTTTGCATGCGATCAACTACCTGCTCCTTGGGCTGGCGAACGATTGCCTCGTAACTACCTACGGTCTTAAATTCAAAATCAGTGACCTCGGCGGCGACTTCTAAAATAACGTCCTGCTCAACATCGAGCCCGGTCATTTCTAGATCGACCCACAAAATTTTGGTGGGAATAGCGTGTTTGTCTATCATTGCTGTCATTATAGCCCCATGCAGCAGTAAACAAAAACTCCGGTCAACGTCTGACCGGAGTTTTTGCTGCTTAATGAGCGGTTATGAAGCGTTGCGAGCGGCCGTTAAAGCCTCGGCGTACCACTTAGTGTCGGCAACAGTTGCCTGCAGTGCGCCTTGTGGACCATAAGGATTAGCCACAACTTCGGCATCGAGCACACCATTATCATCAACTGCTGCGGCAGCCGATAGATACACAGCCTTGGGAACAGACACCGCCAGAACACCTGGGATAATACCACGTAGGTGTGAAACTGCCTGGGCGCCACCGGTCGAACCATGCCCGACAATAGCTACAGGCTTGTTGTTGAACTGGTAGTCCAAGTGATCAAGGGCGTTCTTAAGAACAGCCGAAGTTGAACGATTGTATTCTGGGGTAACCAA
>CAYXYX010000037.1:0-6898 GCA_964469755.1 uncultured Candidatus Saccharibacteria bacterium
GTCGGTAGCGCTTTTTAGCTCAAATCTTAGACTTCCAACACCTGCCGGCACCACCGCTAATTTGACGCGTTTATGAACACGTCGCTTTAATGGTACCGTTGCTGGTTTTTTTCGTGTTTGTTTGGCTGGCATTTATAGCTAGTAGTATACTATTTTTTGTAAAAAAAAGCGAGAGCACTTTGTCGTGCTCTCGCTTGGGTTTTTAAAGATTATTTGTCTTCGTCTTTGCGGCGCTTGCGAGCGGCAATCAGCCACCATATGCCGGTTGCCACAGCGGCGAGTGCCAGCACCCACCAGTACCAGGCTACGCCTAGCGGGCTAGTTGCGTCGTCGCCCTTTACATCCTCGGCACCCTTGACGTCTTTGTCGCTAGTAGTATTGGTGTCTGGATCATTTTGAGCATTGTTATCTGCCCCAGTTTCGGTGCCAAGTACTGCTCCATCACCATTTTGCGCCACAGCCACAACACCATCACCCTGTGGAGTATTCACCTGAAATGTTGGCGTGCCATTTTGCCGAGTTAGCTGTTCGTTAAGCGTAAGGCTGGTGATTTCTGGGCTTACGGTCGTTGGCGAACCGTGCGACACGATACGGAAGTAGTATGTCGTGCCAGGTGTCAGGCCGGTAATTGTAACGCTGTGGTTGGTCGTCTTGGTAGTGTCTTCCACCGTAGAGAACGCATAGCCATAGTTGGCGTCGCTGCCCAGTACGGCATGTGGTACGGTATCGTAAACCACGCGTGATGTTGCAGGCGTACCAGTGGTCCATACTAGCGTAATTGCGCTAGTTGTAGCCGTCTGTGATGCCTGATTAGTGATAGATGGGCCGGCTACTGTATACACCGAGCTAACATTACCAGCAGCATCTACGGCGATAGCCTTGATAGTCAGCACGGCTGGCGCAACCGCTGGGGTGACACTAAACGCCCCATTGTACGAATTGCTGCTAGTCGTTGGAGTAGCGCCGTCTGTGGTGTAGTAGATGCTTACGCCAGCTTCGGTATCTTCCAGCTCCACTTTCTGAGTGCCGTCAGCATTTGGTGTGAAATCGGCTGTTGGTGCTGGTGGTGCGGTCTTGTCGTAAGTAACTGTAAATGGACTACCGTATGCCGAGCAGTTGCCTGCTGCGTCGCAAGCACTAAATGCAAAGTAGTGTACGCCTTCACCCTGACTAAATCGGTCGTTGTATATGCCCGGTGCCGATGAATAGCCGCTTAGATTAGTAGGGTTCCACGGGCTACCCACTTTAAAGCCAGAGCCAGCGATATCGTTCCAGTATTTCAGTTGGTATCGTGTCGTATCGCTCGATGAACCTAGATTAAAGGTAAAGTGTTCCGTGTTGATGTACCCATTAGTCACGCCGTTATTATTGGCGTCAAACAGCAGTGCAGTTGGTACACTTGGCGCGGTTTTATCGATCGTAAACGAAACTGTCTTTACAGATGCACTCGTTTTGTTGCCAGCTTTATCGCGAGCTTCAAGTTTGACTACGTAATTACCGTCTTGGGTTAATGTAGCCAATGTTTGGTTATTAAACTCACCGCTGTAGATGCTTACACCAGTTACACCCGGGATGTTGTATGGGTTGCCGTTGCGGGTAATCGTCAGATAGTGGTGGCTAAGATTTGCATCAGCAATCGATGCCACTACTGGCACGTCGCTATTGTGCAGACTGCCGTTCGCTGGGCTGTTGATCGTCACCACTGGTGCATCACTGTCTACTACAAACTTTTGGCCTGGGTATGGCTGTGCGCTAAAGTATTCTAGGTTGCCAGATACATCGTACACAACATGGCTGATCAGGTAGTTACCGTCTGGCCAAGCAGCGCCAGAGTTACAATCTTTCACATTGCCATTTACTGTGGCGTTATTACCGCTAACATTTACACTAGTGGTTGCATTGTTCCAGTTGCCACAGAACAATACTTTTGTACCGTTGGTAAAGTTACTGTCCGTCTTCCATACGGCGTACGACGTATGCTTGAGATTGTAATTATCGGTCAGCGTAGAAGTATACTTAAGGTCGTTGATGCTCTTTAGATAGATAACACCGCCGTTTACTGTTCCGCCTGTGTACACTACGCTACCGGTTGGTTTTTGAGTATCGACATTACCTAGGCGAGTTGCCCAGCTTCTGTCGGCCGTATCTGCGTAGTATGTCGCTGCACACCATGGGCCTTCGTTGGATTTATTTGGTGAATTGTTAGCCGTTGTTACGTGGAACGGTGTGCCGCCCCAATCCTGCTTGGTTTGTGTCCAGCCAGCTTTTAGCACTTCGCAAGTATAGTAGGTACCGGCCGCTTGGTAGCTGCCAAAATGGTAATTTCCGTTCGCGTCAGTAGTGTCGCTGCCTACTTCTGTCCATCCGGTGTTGTATGGCCTTTGGTAGTAGAGCTTCATCTCCCAGCCAGCTAGTTTTTCCTCACCAGTATCCGCGTCTCGATCTTGGTTACGGTTGTGGAATACCCAGCCACCAGTACTAAAGGTGTTTTGATGGCTATTTAGTGTCCAAACTATATTTGGCACGGGCATAGACTGACAATCTGGTGTCGTGGAGTATGTGACATCTACAGAATGAATCGTGCCGTCGGCAAATTCGTAGTCATAGTGCCTGTCGCCACTTGCTGGTAGATATAGCCAATGCCACGAACCCGTCATGTCGCTTGGTACAGGTGCGCCATTTAGCTTAACAAGTCCACCGTTGGACTGCACGTTAAATGCAGGGGCACCGTTACGATTTTGTAGTGTTGTGCCCCAGGTAATCTCCCACTTTGATGAATTAGTTGGGAAATCATAAGCACAATACCCTGCATCGGCCTTTTCAAAGTCGTATGCAGTAATTGCACTACTCGTATTAAACACAAAATTATCAAAGTACCCGTCCAATCCGGCATCGCTCAGGCTGGTATCGCCCATATTTATAGCGATCATACGCACAAACGCACCGGCGCCCATGTCGCTAGGCTTACTTGGGCATGATGCAGGGTGTGGAGTATTCCAGCTTTGAGTGGCTTTTGTTACTGGATAATTTTGGGCTGGGTCAAACGTAAGTGTCGTGTAGCTACTTGTTGAACCGACAGTTGCTACTACATCGTATTTACAGTCGTAGTATTTATTAGCTGCCGAGCCGGCGTAGTTGGCATACACATTTAGGTAATACTGGTTCGCCTTGGCCGCCGTGCCGCCAGCGCCAATCTTAAAGTCTACTGATGCGCTATTGATGTCGGAAATTTGTGTATCGGTGAAGTATTCACCGATAAACTTTTTTGCGCCAACTGTTGCACTAAGTGGTTGTACATATACACTGCCCGTACCAGTTGAGGCATTGCCGGCACCAAAAGTTGCAGGCGTTGCATTGCCAGCATCACGATTGAACAGCCAGCCAGGCTGATTTTCACCAGCAGCCGTGTTACCTCGTACCGTTACAGTATTAGTACCTATCGCAAATGCCGCTGGTAAGTTTAACGCCACCAATGGTTGCGCAATTAGTGCCAACACCGCAAACGATGTTGCTATCATTTTTCCAAAGCTCGAAGTATGTCCCTTTCGTAGCTGTAATGCCATAAAATCCTCTCACCTCACTGTTGGCTCCATACCAACTTATGATCTTTATGGCATTATACTACAATTTTGTCAAAAAAACAATAGCCTTAACAAGAAAAGGCCTCGGCATATACCGAGGCCTTTCTGCCCTTGTCAGATTAGTTATCAGCGGGTTTTACGCTTGTCATCAAGACAGTCTGTGCAATAGCAATCGCTACGAACAGCAATGTCCAGCCGTTTACCCAACCCAGGGTAGCGGTGAAATCTTCGACAGTAAGAACTGCGATGATTGCGCCAACTGCTGGGATAATTGTAAGGATACGTAGCCACTTTGCCCTACCCTCGCTGCCGCGAATGCCAGCTAGGGTACTGATAGACATTACTACTGCTACGCCAGCTAGGAGAACGTTTACAAGCGACCAGTGCTTTTCTTCTTTGGTATCTTGGGCGCTCGAGGTATCAACGTCGCTCTCGTCGGTACCGAGCACCTCAGCGTCTTTGCTTTCGTTCGTAGTTGTCGTGCTTTCAGCAATCGCTACGTCGGTATCGCTTGAGCTGCTAGCAGCGCCGCTACCACCAGATACCGGTACTTCGCCGTTATCGCCATCACTCTGAGGGGTTGTAGGCTCGGTAGGTGTTACTGGAGTTTCAGGAGTTACCACTACCTTCTTGCGGTATACGCGATCATTATCGCGGCCAGTTAGCCCGCTACGTGACCAATCGTAGGCAGGAGCGTTCACCACTACACCTACAGTGTCGTTATCTACGTAGATATTAAAGTCTTCGGTATGTGTGTTGTTGCCAAGTACATTTACATTCGCGCCGGCTTTGTCGATATTAATACCATGCCAGATATTGTTGATGGTATGTACATTCTGGATAGTACCGGTCGAGCCGTTGTACAGGATGCCTGTACGGAAGTTCTTTGCGGTAACACCATCAACAAGCAAGTTCTGTGCCATGTAGGCGTTAACGCCGTGGAGCTGATTCGCAGCAGGGTTTACGCCATCAAGCGTAACATTCTTAACCGCTACATCGTTAGCCTGCACACCGATTGCAGAATTGTTGCCGTTATCTGTTTTAACAAAGTTTGCAGTAAGCGTGTGGCCGTTACCATCAAAAGTAACGCCGGCTTTATTCAGTGTAATTTGACTCGTGGTTGTAATATCAGAGTCTAGAACAATAGTATCGCCCTCTTTTAGATTTGCAAGCACGCTTGCCAAGTTGCCAAGTGCTGCACTTACACGGTATTCAACTGCTATAGCACCCGTTACGGTGTTGCCGGCGTTGTTGAATCCACTACTGTAACGATAGCCGTTTATCCAGTCGACGTTCGTTGCATCAACAAGCTTTACGTTGTTAAACGCAATATTCGTGCCTGATGGTGAGTAGCGGTAAGAAATACCGGCATTATTAATCGTCACATTGGTGATAGTATGGTCGCCTGCATGATTAAAGTACAATGAACCGCCCCACTCTTTCGCTTCGTTAGCCCAAGATGGGTCTGTGATGCTGCTGTATTCTGATACGGCCGTGAGCGTATTCGGAGTAATAACAGTGTTAGTAAGTGTAAAGTTATTACCCAAAACTTCGACTGTCTTGTTGGGTTCAACTTTAGGCATTAAAGTAAGGCCATTAATGGTAACATTATTGCCAAATACAGCTACAAGATCCTGGGTAGCCCAGTTGCCATTAGCCGTAAAACCGCTACCGTAGATAGTTGGGTTGCCAATACCGTTAATGGTGATGTTGTCTTTTACAATCGGGAAATACCATCCGGTTTGCCCGCCAGCTGTAATGGCACTTGTTTGCGATACTGCATAAGTACCTGGCTGGATATGCCATGTCTGGCCGTCATCCTGATTTTCGATTGCACTGCGCAGTTCAGCAGCAGTCGAAATAGTGACTGTTTCGTTTGCGGCATAGGCAGTCGCTCCCGTGACCACCGCATACACAGGTTGCAGTACGAGTGCAAACACTGCCAATGCAGTAAAAGTTACTTTATTCAATTTCATACTATTCACACCTCTTCCTGCGGTTCCATCCGCAAAATTATGATTTGGTGCTCATAGTATCATAAAATTGACTTTATGTCTATAGTATATTTTGCTTATGCTTAATTTATACTTTTTTCAGAACGATTCGCAGTTCGATACTCTCCACTTTCACCGTAGTGTCATAGCCATCTTTGACGTCAGCGAATCGCGTGGTAAGCGTCTCTTCGGCAATTGTTTTTTCATGCTCTTCTATAGCCTTTTCTAACTCAGCCGATTCACCATTAGTATTCACAAGCAGTGCTAGCTGTATACGGTCGTCCACGTTAAGTCCAGCGCTCTTGCGCGCCGACTGCACGTGGCGAATAACTTCGCGCATGTAGCCTTCGCGCTTTAGCTCTGGTGTCACCACTTCGTCTATTGCCACTTCACTGCCCTCCTGGACAACTTTGACATTCAACTCATCCATCAAAATCGGCACAAAGTCCACATGCTCGCCAAGGCTCGGCACGGTCACGCTTGCAAGCGGCTGGCGAACTTTGAGGCCGGCGCGAGCGCGCAGGCTCAGGCCTTGATTGACGTAGTCGCGGGCGGTTTCCATATCGGCAGTCACCAGCTCATTGATGCGACCAGCCGGTAGCCAATCTTTCAGGTGGATTGATTCGTTATCACCCGTCATATTCTGATACAGTTCCTCGGCCAGAAAGGGCGTAAATGGTGCCAGTACGTAGCTTAATCGTGTCAATACATAATGCAGCGTTCGGTAGGCATCGTTTTTGTCGCTATCATCTTCGCTCTTCCAGAAACGGCGGCGGCTACGGCGCACATACCAGTTACTGGCGTCGTCCAGGAATGGCAAAATCGGGCTCATGGCATCGGGAATATTGTACGCGTCCATATGCGTTTCAACTTCAGCCACGAGCTGATGCAAGCGCGACACGATCCAGATATCCAGCGGGTTAGTCAGGCTCTCGAGTGGATCAGCCAGTTCGCCGTCATACTCCCAGCCATCAACTTCGGCATACATCGTGAAGAAATCGTACATATTCCAAATCATACCGAGTTTTCGGGCAACGTCGCCGACTTCTTTGTCCTGGAGCGAGAAATCTTCGCCGTTAAGGAGCGGGCTTGAAAGCAACAAGAATCGAAGCGAATCAGCCGAAAACTTATCCATCAGCTGATTAGGGTCAGTGTAGTTGCCATAAGATTTACTCATCTTGCGGCCGTCGTTGCCGGCTACATTTCCAGTTACAATAACATTCTTGAAACTGTTTTCGCCAAATAGCGCTACGCTCATGGCGTGCATGTAGTAAAACCACGCACGGACCTGGCCGATATATTCGACGATAAAATCACCTGGGA
>CAYXYX010000038.1:0-6830 GCA_964469755.1 uncultured Candidatus Saccharibacteria bacterium
CAATTATGTTCCTAGTGCTGTTTGCAGCCGTGTTTGGTGGCGCCATTGAACAAGCGTTACCACCGGGAGTCAGTTACCTAAACTACTTGATGGCCGGCATTATTGTGCAGACCGTGGCTTTTGGTTCTACCACGACCGCCGTCGCCGTATGTAATGACCTACAAAAAGGTATTGTTGATCGTTTTCGTTCACTGCCCATGTCTAATTTGGCCGTGTTAAATGGGCATGTGGTCTCTGATTTGCTGCGAAATACAATTTCGACCACTGTAATGATCATTACCGGCTTAATTATCGGTTTTCGTAGTAGCGCCAGTTTTACTGACTGGTTATTAATCGCCGGGCTATTACTGCTCTTCACCTTTGCCTTCTCGTGGATGGCGGCCATAGTTGGCGTGGTCGCTAAAAGCATCGAAGCCGTGCAGTGGTTAAGCTTTATTATTATCTTCCCGCTAACCTTTGCCAGTAGTGCATTTGTGCCCACCAACGGCATGCCAGCTGGGCTTGAAGCTTTTGCCGAAAACCAGCCAATCACCCAAATTATTAATGCCGTCCGAGCCCTGATGTTAGGCACACCAATTGGTAATTCCGGCTGGATCGCGGCCGCCTGGAGCATTGGCATTATGATTGTCTGTATTCCGCTCGCTTCCTACCTGTTCAAGCGCAAAGCCCTAGCTTAGGCAGTAGCAAAACATAATTAAATATGATACTGTAGTTTGCTGATCAAGGCAGTTCGCTGCACTTTTTCATGTTCATTCCGACTCCGAGCCTTCTAGGAAGGGGCGAAAATCATGTTCCAAACCCGCCCTCCTTCGAGGGTCAAGCTTTGGGCGCTTCACCACTACCACCGCATTATTTTGGTGCTGCGATGGGGCACAGCTGGGCTCATCTGCCTGGTCGTACAGCTATTGCTGATTTGGTCGCTCACAAAGGTCTGGCCCGTATTCTGGGCTGCAGTCGCTGCTTACATTGTAAGCGGCAACCTTAACTTTGTGATCAACAGCCTGACAACCTGGCGTCATCGACACCCCACTATGCACGGCATTGTCCGTCGCTGGCTAAAGTTTGTGATGGTCAATATCGTTGCTGGTCTGATGAATGGCTTTATTCTGTGGTGTTTTCACCATCTTTTTATGGTCATCAACAGCCTTCTAGGTCGATCTCCTGACTGGTACATAACGGCAATACTAGCGATCACTCCGGTGATACTGGCTAATGCTGTCTCCGCTGTGGGCAACTTTTGGATGTACGAAAAGATTGTCTTCAAGCATGAAGATCCCCCAACCGAACTCGTAGAGAGGAATGAATAGGCCTGCTGGCAAGTGACGTTTCGTCATAAATCAGCAGGCTTTTTCTTTGCTATTGCTTAGATTTGGCCTTTTTTTGGGCAAGGTCTTTCATGGCAATTAGCTTGTCACGGATCAAATCTACATGCTTTTTAGCCCAATCAAATTCGAGCGAGATTATGAATAGCCCTGCGAACATTATTAACAGCCCTGGCCCGGGCAGTGGCACTAAAATAACGCCTATTATAAAAATTGGGATGCCAACAAGAAGTACTCCAACTTTACGCGCTGCTTTAAGGGGTTTCGTCATGTTATTTATTCTACACTCTCAACTGATTACCGGCTGTAGCCTGCCTTACAGTAAAGGCACTACCAACCCAACAGCCTGCTACGCTTTGAAATAAACGCTTATGCTATAATTCGGCTATGGATCAGATTATCAACTGGCACAAAGAGCACCGACAGCATCTTACTGTTGGCGAACGTGCCGCCGACAAAATGCGTAACGGCATGGGCAGCTGGCGCTTCGTCATCTGCTTTATCATCTTTATGCTGGCATGGGCATGGGTCAACACCCACGGTAGTTGGAATCACTGGGATCACTTTCCTTTCATTCTTTTGAACTTATTCCTGTCGATGTTAGCCGGCTTGCAAGGTGCCATTTTGTTGATTGCCGCCAAGCGTGCCGATGCCGTCAGCGCCGCCATGGCCGAGCACGACTACCGCACCAATATTTCTGCCGCCAAAGATATTGAACGTCTGATGACAATGAACAAACAGCAACTCGCCCTGATTCAAGAACTGACTGCCAAGCTCGACAAATTCGCTAACAAGTGACCGCTCAAAGGTACCATCGATTAATGCTAGGCTGGCCGACTCCCCTACTAGATAGCATTGTCTAGACGTTTTACAGATCAGGCCAGGCAAGGTACACTTAATGTTACAGCTTATGATTAAAGCCGAAGTTATTACTCACGAGGGAAATCCTGGACCAAACTGGCTCGACCGTTGTCGAACCTTAGTTACGCCTGGCAAAATGACTGCACTAGTCATATCTTTGACGGTCATAATTACTATTGTTGCAGTCCAAGCCCATCGTAACGCTGGGCAGGCTAACCAAACTACAGTGACGAGTACGAGCAAACAGGTAGTCAGTCCTGCCACGGGCTTGCAGGTTGTGCCATTGGCTGACAAGTCAACTACCGCGGAAGATAAAGCGGCGTCATTGCAATCTGCTAATGGCGGTTCAGCTTCCAGCTCGGGTGTAGCTCCGACCAATTCAGCCAACGCCCTTGGACCAACTACAACACCGTCACTCAACACGTCTAAAAACGCTTCTCAAGCCACTAGCTCCACGCCCGCCACAAACAGCCAGCTTCCAAGCAGCGGCAGTTTAACCCAAAACGTCCAATCCGGCATGCAGTCAACCAAAAATAACGCCACCAAGTCTTTAGCTGACGTCAAAACATCACTCGGTCTATAAACATTGCTTCGCTTTAGTGATTGTGCAAATGACGAGGCCAAACGACCCGTCCAAGTACAGCATTTTTAGCTACCCAACCGAATTGACGACTATCGCTACTCGCTTGTAGATTGTCGCCAATCACGAATAATTGTCCTTTTTCGACGTCAATCCGTTCAATACGCTTAATCTTTTCTTTACCGTGATGCTCCAGGATGACTACCATACCCGGCTTAAGCTTGCGGTGCCACGGAGTGGCCAATACAAGCTCTCCAGAGGCCAACCGTGGCGCCATGCTCTTACCGACGACACGTCTAATAAACAAAAACCGTTTCATGAATAGTTACGCTTTCTTAGTTTCCCAAAATATTTCGGCGATCTCGTCGATCATATCTAGCAACTTCTGACCCGCTTCAGGTTCGGAGTGATGTTTGCATTCCCCTGCTTGCTTGGTGGCCTTCCAAAACTTATCGTGCAAATCTGGATACTTTTCGAGGTGCTCGGGTTTAAAATAGTCGGTCCACAAGACCCACAGATGATGTTTTACGAGCTCAGCGCGCTCATCTTTGATAAATAGGGCACGCGTACGATCATCACCTTCAAAATTGGCCATCTTTTTTTGAATTTCGTGAACACTCTGAGCCTCAATTCGGGCTTGGGCTGGATCATAGACTCCGCACGGCAAATCACAATGGGCATACACAGGTTTAATGAATGAATGTTTCACAATTGGCTCCTCAAGTTTAGGTACCCTTATTATACCGCGACTATGCCTTGTCGCTGTGGGAATTCCGCCATTTTAATATTTCGGCGTGATTACCTTTTAAAAGCACCTCGGGAACAGGCATGTCGTTATACATTGCCGGACGAGTGTATTGAGGGAATTCAATATTAAGGTCGTCATCTTGGAACGATTCAATTTCGGTGCTGTTCTCGCCACCCAACACACCTGGCAGCAAGCGCACCACGCTGTCTATAAGCACCATAGCTGGTAGTTCACCGCCGGTTAGAACGTAATTACCAATACAGAACTGTTCATCTACCCACTCCGTTACGCGCTCGTCATAGCCCTCATAACGGGGGCAAATTATGATGATGCCGCTACCGTAGGCGGCCAAGCGTTTTGCATCGGATTGCTTATATATGGCGCCACGCGGGGTTGGTAAAAAGACCTTGGCAGTCGGGTCGTTCTTTTTTGCCAGCTCTATTGCCGCAACTAACGGTTCTGGCTTGAGTAGCATGCCGTCACCTCCGCCATATGGCGTGTCATCCACTTGCTTGCGTGGGCCAATGCCAAATTCTCGCAAATTAATACATTCGTAGCTAACAATATTACGATCGCTAGCCTTCCAGAGCATGCTGTTGCCAAGCACGCCTTCAAACATCTCTGGGAAAAGGGTTATAATCTGAATTTTCATCTGTTATCATCCTACACTAGTGAGGCTGGCTTGGGAACAATTGGCCCTTGTTGGGCGTGATGGTATCAACTGTTTTGCCAATATAGCATATATGTCATAAATATAGCAAAGATGCTATATTCGAAATTTTACGATAAACAAATCTCCCCGCCACGCCGTGCTCACAGCACTAAATACCAAAACGAGCCCCATTGCTAGGGCTCGTTTTGTCACATAAAGCTCCCATCTTGCGATGGCTCGCAGAGCTTTTGATTTTGGTTTTTGTACAGGTTCGTCCTGTAAGGACTAGCGTTAACTTTAGCTTAGTGACTGCTAAACGTCAAGGTCGTCGAACTCAGCAAGTTCGCGGCGGGCTTGGGCCAGACGGTCAGTTTCGGGCTCTTGAGCAACCAGTGGTTGAGCTTGGGGCATTGGCTTGGCGGCTGCAATAGCAGGCGCGTCCGTAGGCACGTCAGCGTCGTCTGCATCTGGGCTAACTGCCGCAGTAGGCTTTGGAGTAGCGGCGGAATCGTCAGCAGGACCGTTATCGATAATTTTTAAGTTATAACGAGCTTCATTTTTGGTTCCGAGTGCGCGTAATAGCGTTCGCAAGCTTTGTGCAGTTGCACCACGCTTACCAATTACTCGGCCAAGGTCATCGGGATCGACGGTGAGTTCTAATAAAACACCCTTTTCATCAATGCGGCGTTCAACTTGTACTGCATCGGGGTTTCCGACTAGAGATTTTACGACAAATTCTACAAACTGTTGGTCTATGCTGTTATTCATGACAGTCTCCTCTTTTTACTGGCTAGTGCAGTATAACAAACTATAGTTAGGCTGGATGATAAGAATCTTACTCAGCGGGAGTTTCTTCGGGAACCGCTACCACTTCGGGTTCGGCAGCAGCTTCAACAACGGGTGCTTCTTCTACTACTTCAGGCTTAGGTGCGGTGGCGCGGCGCTTTTCGGCGTCACGAACAGCGCGTTCCTTGTTAGCAACCAGCTTGACCCAATCAGGAAGAGTTACGCCGTTAGCCTGGAACAAACGAGCTGCGCGATCAGATGGCTGAGCGCCATGACCTAGGTAAAAACTAGCCTTTTCTTTGTCAAGGATAAGATTCTTGGCGTGCGGGTCGTAGCTTCCAAGCTGGGCAACAACTTTACCACTGGTTGGCGTGCGGCGTGAATCTTGAACGACAACACGGAACATGGCGTGACCTTTGCGGCCGGTTCGTTGCATACGGATAGCTAACATAGATTTATAAACTCTCTCTTTCCTTGACTACAAGTTATTGAAACAATCCTATGTATTTTACAGATTATCACCGGTGTTGTCAACTGGTTGCTTGTCTTTATAGTATGCTAACGCCGCTTCGGCAGCTTTTTGCTGACCATGTTGCTTGCTCGGGCCGTTGCCCTGACCGCGAAGTTCATTATTCACAAATACGCCAACGGTAAACATTTTGTCGTGATCGGGACCAACTTCGGCCATGACCTTATACACTGGAGTGAAGCCATCGGTACTCTGAACAACTTCTTGCAAATGTGACTTGGGATCCATCCAAGAGCCAGTGTCTAGGATTTCTTTAAAGGTTGATAGGATACTGGCGGTAATAAATTCTTTAGCTTTTTCGTAGCCCTGGTCCAAATAAATGGCGCCAATCACGGCTTCGAAGCTATTTGCTAAAATCTGCGCGCGGGCACGATCAGTGCCCCGCTTTTCGCCGCGGCTCAGGCGTAGCAAAGGCTCAAACTCATAACGCGTTGCGGCAGCACCAATACTTTCGGTACGCACCAGCGCGCTGCGCCAGTTGGTCAAAATACCTTCTGGTTCGGCAAAATTACTATATAAATACTCTGTTACAACCAGTTCCAGCACGGCGTCGCCCAAAAATTCTAGGCGCTCGTTGTGGGCACTAACAGTTTTTTTGTGCTCATTTACGTAGGAACGGTGCGTAAAAGCCGTAATTAGCAGCTCGATATCATTAAAAATAACGTTTAGTTTTTCGTTGGCAAATTCTAAGTAAGGGTTGGTATCCATGTGGGGTATTTACAGTCCGGCGTCGCGGATTTTCTTCATGCCTAATAATATTAATTTACCGATGTCTTCGTAGGCAATTTTATCGATGGCATCGTTTGCTGGGAACCATTCTATACCGCTCATCCAGTCTTCGGCGGTCAGGTCATCGGTGTCACCAAGGCCCTGCACTAAATAGATATGCATGGTCATGAGCACCAAGGTATGTTCACGGCGGTAGCGAAAGTTTACTTTGCCCAACCAGTTCATAACCTTCATTTGCTTTAGGCCGGTTTCTTCACGGATCTCCCGCTCGGCGGTTTCGCGCGGTTCTTCACCAGGTTCAACGTGTCCCTTAGGAATTGTCCAACGGTTTTTGGCATCTTTTATAAGTAGCAGCTGCAATTCACCTTTGTCGGTACGACGAAAAACAATACCGCCAGAGGTGGTTTCGTGCACGGCCTCTTCTATGACGGGCCGTCGGCCTACGATTTTGCGTATGCCCTGTAGTGGTTTAGGTTTGCGCATTACGTGGTAGCTTTCTTAGGGGTTTTCTTAGCTGCAGGCTTGGTGGCCTTTTTGGTGGATGCCTTTGGTTTAGTCTTTGTTACGGGAGCTTCAACGGCCTCTTCAACTACATTGGATGCATCGGCTGGAACGTCTTCACC
>CAYXYX010000039.1:0-4205 GCA_964469755.1 uncultured Candidatus Saccharibacteria bacterium
AGCTATCAGGGGTGACACTTGAAGATTATCACCGTCCATGGATTGATGATGTAACATTTACACTAGACGGTGTAGATTACACTCGTGTCGACAAGGTTTTGGATTGTTGGTTCGAAAGTGGTTCCATGCCATTTGCCCAGTTCCATTATCCGTTCGAAAACAAGGAAAAGTTTGAACACAATTTTCCTGGCGACTTCATTGCCGAGTATGTAGGGCAGGTACGCGCCTGGTTTTACTACGTTCATGCCGTTGGCGTGGGCCTATTTGGCAAAAACTCCTACCGTAACGTGATTGTTACCGGTACGCTGGCAGGTAACGACGGCCGCAAGATGAGCAAAAGCCTCGGGAATTACACAGACCCTAATGAATTAATGGACCAATACAGTGCCGATGCCTTGCGCTTTGTATTATTAAGCTCGCCATTACTGAATGCCGAAGACTTTTCACTACAAGACAAAGCCGTAGCCGACGTGGCCCGCAAACTGAGCATGGTTTGGAACATGTACGACTTCTTTACGCTGTATGCTGACGTTGACGGTTGGGAGTGGAATGGCGCCTTAAATGACCCGCTCGACGAGCTAACCAACCCGCTTGATCGTTGGGTAGTTTCACGTGTCCACCAGATGACTTTAGAGATACAGCGTTGTATGAATGTCTACGATATTCCTGGCGCCCTAAAGCCAGTTTTACCGTTCATTGACGACGCTTCCAACTGGTACGTACGTCGTTCACGCAAGCGTTTTTGGAAGTCCGATAACGACGCCGACAAGACCATGGCCTACCGCACTTTGCACTACGTGTTGGTGCAATTAAGCATGGCCCTAGCACCGTTTACGCCGTTTTTGGCCGAAGAACTGTACCGTCAGCTCACCGGCGGTGAGAGTGTGCACTTGTTGGACTGGCCAACGGCCGGTGGTGTCGATTCAACGCTTGTGAGCGATATGCATGCCGTACGAGAGGTTATTAGTACCGGATTGGCACTACGCGCCCAGGCGTCGCTTAAGGTGCGTCAGCCGCTCGCCAGCGTTACGGTGGCCACGGACCTGCCAACGGGCTACGATGACGTGATTATGGAGGAGTTGAACATTAAAGCGGTGTTGCGCAACGGCACTGACGTGGTGATTGACACCGCCTTGTCAGCTGAGCTGCTGCAGGAGGGCTTGGTACGGGAGGTAATCCGCAATGTACAAAGTGCCCGCAAGGCAGCCGGACTAGAGGTGGACGACCGAATTCACCTGCAGCTGGGCAGCGATCACGCGCTGTTGGCCGATGCTTGGGCGCAGCCTTCGTTGGCGGCGCTGATCTTGCAGGAAACGCTGGCGGTTGACCTTAATGCTTCCGAACTTGTCGACGCTTACGGTGTTACGGCCAAGATCGACACCGCTGAGTTGGGGATTAAGCTGCGCAAAGCCTAGAATTCGTTGATTTTTGCGCTTTTGCTTGGTGTTTAGGCACTGTGGTACGGTATTAGGATACGTTTGAGTGGCCTTGACTAGCAGTGGCGGGGAGTTGCGTATACTTTAAAAAACAGGGGAGACAAAAGTGCTGTTAATTAACAGCATATCTGGAGGTACCTTTTTTTGAAGCAACAAAGAATGAAGCAACAAAGAATCACACTAACCCTCAATGACGGGCTCACCAACCTCATAGACAAGGCAGCAAAACTAGAATACACCGGTCGCAGCGACTTCATCAGGCAGGCAATTGTAGAAAAACTGCGTCGGCAGGCCGAACTGATAGAAATCACCGTGCCAGATGACAACCAAGCGCTCGAAGAAGCCTTCAAAAGGCTAAACAAAGAACGATTTAAGCGTAGATTTCGGGCCGCGAACCCAGATATCAAAAAGTATAAAGACGACTAGAGGCTTTACAGGGGCGGCAAACTTTGGTATGATAGTACTCATGTCACAAAAAGCAGTTATTCAAACCGGTGGAAAGCAATACCTCGTGAGCGAAGGCGAAACGATTAAGGTTGAATTGCTAAAGCAAGACGGCAAAACCGTGTCGTTTGAGCCACTGTTGGTAATCAACGGCGATAAAACAACCGTTGGTACGCCATCAGTTGCCAAAGCTAGCGTTACCGCAGAGGTTGTTGACGCTGATAGCCAGGCCGACAAGGTCACTAGCATTCGCTACAAGGCTAAAAAGCGCGTACACACTGTCCGCGGCCACCGTCAGCACCAGACTACGCTCAAGATCACTAAGATTGCTTAGTTTAACCACCAGCGCTTAAGCGCCAACAAGGCCGTCCCATAAACTGGGGCGGTTTTTTTGTGTCTGATTGTGGATAACTTTAGCCTAAAATGTCAGTAAAGTTAGGACCTTTACATTTAGCACAACATTAAGCAGCCGAATTCTTAACACCTTAGAACGACTGAATAATGCCGCTAATGCCTAAAAACAAGCCCTTTGTAATAATAAATACAACAACTGAACACAAAAATTACGACTAAAAAGTCCAAAATGACAGAATATAAATTTTGTTCAAAAACCTCTTGAATACCCCTGTAAAACGGGCGATACTGGATGCATAGGATTGATGACCTCACAGGGATTCGTCTCGCAACAGTCCTAACCAACAAACATTGGTTAAAACCACCACAAAAACCGGTTAAACCAATACAAAAACTTTAAACAAAACCAAATGCTCAAACAAACACCTCTAAACAGAGTACCTGTAGGAAGCACCCACCGACCAAAATCGGGAAGGGTGCTTCTTGCCGCATTAACAGGGGTGTTTTTATATACGCGCGTACGCGCATCCCGCCTACGCGTTACAAGCACCGTCGGTTTGGTGGTCGGGCTGGCCGTTCTGGCACTGGGTTACGGCGTAGTTTTCCGCCCAGCGCAGGCCGTTGCAACTCCGGCGAATACCATTAACTTCCAGGCTCGCCTCGAGACGGCCGCAGGGTCGATCGCCGCTGACGGCGACTACAATGTTCGCTTCAAGCTGTACGATGCTTCCACCGGTGGTACGCTTTTGTGGACAGAAACCTACCTGGTAAGCGGTACTCCAATCCGCACCGCTAACGGCTACCTCACCGCTAACTTGGGAAGCACAACAGCCTTCCCAGGCACCATTAACTGGGGTCAGCAACTGTACCTGACCATGGATATCGGTGGTACAGGTGGCTCACCAACATGGGACGGTGAAATGAGCCCTCGTCTGAGTCTGACCAGTGTTCCATCGGCCTTTGCCCTGAACAGTTACAACAGCGCCTTGGGCTACACTGGAAGCTTGACAGTGGCACAGCCTACCGGTGGGTCGCAGACCTTCACGGTGCCCGATCAGGGCGCAGCCGGCGCCTACACGTTGTTAACCACTAACACGGCTAACACCAGCTTTATCCAAAACCAGAACGCCAGTGCTCAAGCCACCTCCAATTTCTGGATCAGTGGGACCGGTAAAGCCGCCACCAGTCTGCAAGCACCCCTGATAGACACGCCATCGGGTACGTTGAGTATTGGTACTGGCACGGCATCGGCTATTACCATCGGTAAGTCAGGGGTCACAACATCAGTGGCGGGACCACTGGTGTCCAGTCTTGGACTGACGGTTGCAACAGGTTCGACGTTCACGAACGCTTCGAGCACGGTGTTAACGGCGATTCCGCTGTCGCTCGGAAGCAGTGCCGCGATCGGTGCTAACACCGCTACGGTGGATGTCGCGAGCAACTTCAACATCACCGCGACGGCCGCTGGATTAACCTTTACGTTGCCAACACCAACTGCAAACACTACGGCTGGACGCGTGGTGTACATCAGCAACGTCGGCGCAACCAATAGCTTTACCATGTACGGCTCGATTCTGGCCCCTGGTACGACACAGAGTTTTGTTTACAACGGTGCAATTTGGACAACATCTGGTAGCGGACCAAGCGGTAACTACATCCAAAACACTACAACGGCGCAGGCGGGTGCAAACTTTAACATTGGTGCCAACGGTGTTATTGGCGGCACCTTGAACGTAACTGGAACGAGTACGCTTGGCGCAACTACAATTGCGGGTGTAACGAGTATAAACACCACCGGTACAGCCGCCACCACCATCGGTAACAGTACGGCTGCTACGGCAGTTAACATTCTCGGTGGGACCACCGGTAAGATTAATTTAACCGGCTCAATCGCTGCTACCGGAATTTTGAACATTAACACCACCGGTACAGCCGCCACCACCATCGGTAACAGTACGGCTGCTACGGCAG
>CAYXYX010000039.1:4305-6550 GCA_964469755.1 uncultured Candidatus Saccharibacteria bacterium
TCACCCTTTTGGGTGGATCCACTGGTGGTGTGAGCATCAACGGTGGAACTCTCGCTACCACCACCAACATCGGCACTTCAACCAGCACTAACGCGGTTAACATCGGTACGAACACTACGGCAGCCGCTACCATTATCCAGGGTTCTACCAACGTGGGTACGACGATATCACTGCGAGCAGGAGCCACAACGCAACTAAACGTGGCTAATGCTGGCGTGGCTGTTACCGGGACCCTGACTGTTAGTTCTACTGCCACCTTCAACGGTGACCTGACCATTGCGGCCGCTAAGGCTTTAACCATCGGTGGTAGCACCACCTACGGTACAATCCCAATTGCTAACCACATAACTGGTGGTGCAATCGGTACAGCCGGTGCCACAGTTGATATATCGAGTGCCTTTATCGTGACTCAGACTACCGTTGGCCAAACCCTGAGCATTCCTAACCCGACCACTACAACAGGGAACCGTATCATCTACATCACCTCGGCCAGCGGAAACGTGAACTTTACCATTGGCAGTATTACGATGGTTGCTGGCCAAACTGCAACTTTCATCTGGAATCCCAACACCCTGGTTTGGACCCTGACCCTGACGACCGGCATTGGCACCAACACGATTGGTACTTTCGACACCTTCACAAACGCCACTAATGGTGCGACCATATCTGGTTCGGTTCTGTACCTGCAATCGGCGTCTGCCAGTGTTCCTGGTCTGGTAAACACTGGTGTCCAGAGCTTTGCTGGCGCTAAGACATTCAACAGTTTGCTCACAGCCGGCGCCGGCTTAAACGTGACTGGCGCACTCGACGTTTCAACAACGTCTAACCTAACCGGCATAGTCACGCTTGGCGCCCTAGGCACCGCGGATAACTCCAATATCTTGTGTCGTAACAGCTCTAACCAGCTAGCTGCTTGTGTTTCGCTTGGTACTGCATTTGTTCAGAACGGTAACACTTTTGGCGCCACGGCAGTACTCGGTACCAACGACCTGAACTCATTGCAGTTTGAAACTAACAACGTTGCTCGCTTGACCATAGACACTTCCGGCAATGCTACCTTGACTGGCAGCTTAACGGTGCAGGGTGCAGGTACGAACAACTTCACGGGCACCGTTACTACTCCAGGCATAGTGTCTACTACGGCGCTGGCAGTAACGGCCGCCGTAGGTAGCAATATAACCATCGGTTCAACCACGACCACTGGCAGCATTAGCATTGGCGGCACGGCCCAGACGGGTGTCTTGAACTTTGGTGCTGGTACTGGCGTCCAGTCCATCAACCTGGGTACCGGTGGTACCGGTGCTAAGACCACTACGGTCGGTAGCACTGCTAGTAGCAGTAGCACCACCATCCAAAGTGGCGCCACCGGCAACGTTACCATTAACGGTGGTACGCTTGCTACGACCACTAACATCGGTACTTCTACGGGTACCAATGCGATTAACCTCGGCACGAACACCACGGCGGCTGCTACCATCATCCAGGGTTCAACCAACATTGGCACAACCCTGTCACTGAAGGCTGGATCAACCGTACTGAGTGTCACCAACGCCAACGTAGCTATCACTGGCCCACTGACGGTCACCGGAACGTCCCAGTTTAACGGTAACTTAACAATTGGAACTGGCTATGCACTGACCATCGGCGGTAGTAATATCTATGGCACGATTCCTATCAGTAACCACCTTACAGGTGGCCCAATCGGTACTGCCGGTGCCACTGTCGATGTGTCGAGTGCCTTTATTGTCACCCAAACTACGGCCGGCCAAACCCTCAGCATTCCGAGCCCAACCACCACCACCGGTAACCGTATCATCTACGTGACTTCGGCCAGCGGAAACGCTGACTTTACCATTAACAGCGCTATCCTGACGGCTGGCCAGACCGCGACCTTCATTTGGAACCCTAACACCCTGGTTTGGACTCTGACCCTAACCACTGGTATTGGTACCAACACCATTGGTACCTTTGACACCTTTACCAACGCTACCAACGGGGCCACCATATCCGGTTCACTCCTGTACCTGCAATCCGCCAGCGCCACAGTCCCCGGTCTGGTTAACACCAGTGGTAGTGGTCAAACCTTTGCTGGGCCTAAGACGTTTAGCGGTGCGCTTAGTGCTACCCTCGCTTCTGGCACGGGCTTAGCGGTCACGGCTAATGCTACGGTTGGCGGTACCTTGACCGTCACTGGCGTCATCAATGCCAATGGTGGCTTAACCGTAGCTGGCGCAACCGGCATAAC
>CAYXYX010000040.1:0-6499 GCA_964469755.1 uncultured Candidatus Saccharibacteria bacterium
TCAAAGCCTTCCCAAGCCATTAAAACGACTGGGGAGCTCTTCATGAACTCTTCGAGACCAGCGTAAAAGCCTTTTTCGACGTGTTCTTCGTAATGTGTCCTTAAGATTGCTTCGTCGAGACTGGCCATCTTCATGCCAATCAGCTTAAGGCCTTTTGATTCAAGGCGTTTTATAATTTCACCAGTAAGGCCGCGTTGCACGGCATCTGGCTTGGCAATAATTAGAGTTCGTTCCATTGAGTGAGATCCTGTTTACGTTTGATACATTCTAGCAGATTAGTAACTGTTGCGCTGTAGTACCAGTCGGGTGTCCGTAGCGTCAGCTAACTGCTGTAGGGTTTTGAGCGTCGGGCTTACCTTGCCAGCTTCGATTCGCGCTAAACTTGACTGCGACATGCCAACTTTTTTGGCTAGCGCCGCTTGGGTTAAATGCGCCTGCTTGCGGGCGGTTATAAGTTGCATGAGCAATGATTGCGAGCTTACTGCCGCCGGTGTTTTGGGCGGTTTTACGCCCTTGTCTTCGTCGCGATTCGCTTTTAAAACGGCCTTTAATTCGTCGTCATATAATTCTTCTGGCAGTGGTTTTGATGGATCATTATATTCATTCATAGTTTTACCAATATAGCATATATGTCATAAATATAGCAAAGATGATATATTGCCAAAATATGTAACCTGCAATTTTCCGCCTAAACCCGGCGTCGGCCACCGCAAAGTTGTACAATAAGCGTATGCAGTTTGCAAAAGCCAAAACCGATTTTTTAGAATATTTAGAAATTGAACAAAACCGGTCTCAGCGGACGATTCAAAACTACGATCACTACCTCCCCCGGCTCATAGACTTTGCCGGCTAAATAACAAAAAAACAAATCGACGCCGAAATGGTGCGAAAATGGCGGCTCTGGCTCAACCGCCTAGGTACTAACACCTCTGATGAACTGGGCAAAAGCACGCTCAATTACCACTTGATAGCCCTAAGGAGCTTTTTAAAGTTCTGCGCCAAGCGCGACATACCCGCCCTACCGGCCGATAAGATAGAGCTTGCCCGAACCGTCCGCAAACAAGTCACCTTTTTGAACGAAGAAGAGTTAGAACGCATGTTTGACGAGCCAGACATGAGCACCCTGCCAGGCATGCGTGACCGCGCCATTTTAGAACTTCTGTTTTCGAGCGGGCTACGCGTGAGCGAGCTCACCAACTTGGACCGTGACCACATTAACCTAAAGCGACGCGAATTCATGGTCCGGGGTAAAGGCCAAAAAGATCGCCCTATATTCATAAGCGATGCGGCCGCCCACTGGGTGCAAAACTACCTCGACAAGCGCGAAGACACCACTCGACCCCTGTTTGTGCGCTATAGCGGCACTAAAAAAGTCGACCTTTCCGGCAACTTTCACCGTTTAACGCCACGCAGTGTGCAGCGGCTGGTAGCCCGCTATGCCCTGCTAGCTGGAATCACCAAGCACGTCAGTCCCCACACTCTGCGCCACTCCTTCGCCACCGACTTACTCATGAACGGCGCTGACTTACGCTCCGTACAAGCCATGCTAGGTCACAGCAACATTAGCACTACCCAAATATACACGCACGTAACTGACCCGCACCTCAAAGAGGTGCATAAACAGTTTCACAATAAGACGATTACATAGACTAGAGAGCGGGATCGCAAGCGTTGCCGCCGTAGTTGGTCACGACTCCACCTGCAATTGAGTATTTTTTACACACATTGCCAGCCGAAATTGCAAAGTCCGGAACCGGCCGCAGGGATACGTGCCTGAACGCGCTTTAAGACGTCTGAGGCCTTGGCGGTGACATCTACGAGCACTTGGCCGCCGGTTAAGGTTTTAACTGCATTAGTTGAGTCGACGGCGAAAACACTGATGTTTGCCTCTTTATAAATACTCTGCAAACGCATAGCGAAGGTTGGACCTTGGTTACCCGCCGGAATAGAAATGACCGCCGTACATGATTTGAGTGTTACGCCACCTGGTGCAACTGGTGGTGTGTCGCAATCCACCTGTGTACCACTCCCCAGGTTGCTAACGCTGCCTGGGCTGTACGTAATCGTTCCTGATGATGCCGTATTCGGGTAAAAGAAACTGGTAAACTGCGTGCCCCCGACTGTACCAGCACTCGTACCGTTGTTGAGCGGTATCATATCAGCTCGAAGTATAGGATGCTTGCAACGCCAATTAGCAGCATCAGCCGTTGGTAACAGAGTAGTACTATAGGTTGTACAGTTGGTCACCGGGCTATTATCGGCCGTATTAGAGGTCTCCCAGCTCACGTAAATTTTGGCTATATTACCGTTGATACTATTAACAATTAATGACTTTGAACCGAGTCCCACCGAGCCATACTCCAAAGTCTTAAGTTCACTACTGACTATTAAACACGTGATTTTGGCGTTCTGTCCAACATCATAGTCGGCAGCCGTGAAATTTGTACCATCTGGGGCACAATCTGCCTTATTTATAGACCCCTTGCTTTGCGCTAGGTTTACGCCTGATTCAGCTGCGTAATAAGCCTGACTAGCCAGCTGGTCATCAAGCGCGTTGCGTTGCTCGCGACGTACAATTTGAGCAAAACTCAATACAATGATGCTGATCACAAATATTAGTATCATTGTTACAAATATTGCAGCCATACCTTGCTGGTTTTTTGCGACTGGTTGTATTTTTGATTTAAGCATATGCATAATTGTACTCCTCATTATAGCAGTCGTGGGGTCACGGTTGTAGTAAGTTCAGATACGGCACAGAACTGGCCGCCAAGACTAATCGTTTTACAGGAACTTGTAGCCGGATCACCGGTAAAGTCACTATCATTACCGTATACAACTCTTATGGTCACCTTATACAGGCCGCCAGAATACGTGACGTTGAATTTTGTTAGCTGCATGTGATCACCAAGTAGTTCAGTCAGGTCAACCGTTGACGCGGAGCAAGCGCCAGTGCTTCGTACGCCCATGCCCACGCCTGGATCAACCCCGACCTGATTACCCAAATTGTATACGTACACGTGGCCACCAACACAAGTGTAGCCAGATGCCGTCGAAAAGGTACTAACTTTACCAAACTGCAAATCCTTGGCTACCTGCTCACTAATAGCCCGCGCCCGTTCTTGAGTATGCGATTGGATTGTAGCCTTGTAGTAAATGCGCCCAACCTGAATGATAGCCGTCACAAAAACCATCAGAATGATTGAAAACACCGTAGTGGCAATCATTAATTCTACTATTGTGAAGCCTTTGTTGTGGAGTCGTTTCATCATTGTATCCTATACGCGATGCTTACTTGCGTCCGCGGCCCCTTCAGGCTATCCCAACTAACCCAAACGGTAATTTTATCGTTCCCTTCGGGATGTATACCTGATACGTAAAGGTTGTCCGTAATGCATTGGCTGGGATAATTTACCGGGTTGTTGTTTGCTGCGGGCAGTGCGCCGGCAATATCGCGAGCTGTATTTGTGCTATCGAGACAGAAATTATTTGCCGGTAGAATCGGGTGGGTAGATATATAGCTCCGTAGACTTTCAATTTGAGTTTCGGCTAGTTTTACTGCAACACTTCGTTCCTGAGATGCCTCATTATTTTTAACGCCATTTGTAACAAGCCCATACGAAATCCCTAGCGCACCGCCAATGATGGCTGTCGCTATCAATACCTCGACAATAGTATCGCCACGCTGAGCTAATCGTTTTAAACGCATGATGAACCACTCTTAATTTCAGAGGTTACCGTGGTATTGCTAGATCCATTGCCACCGATTTTAACGAGCGCATACTGATTGCTGGCATTGCCCAGTAAGCATACAGTTATGCCGGGGTTTAAAGTGGCCGAGGCGTAATTAGCGGCGTTAATTTTGCCAATTGTTCCACCGGAACCACTGACAACATCGTTAACTGAAACATCATTAAAGGCCAAGGTAGTAGTGCGAATCGTGGAACCACTGGTGCTGTTCATATCGGAGCCGTCAAAAGTAGTAAAAAAGCCAACTGCAGCGTTATTGCTCTCTAAACAGGGCTGCGAGCTATCACCAACCCGAACACATTTAACTGTTACTCCGCTACCGATGGTGTTTGTAGCGTAGCTACCAGCAACATCGACAACCCGCGGGTTGGCCTCAGCCAGGCTCGTCACCCCAACGCCACTACTATTTTGTCGTACCCCAGCCATAGTAAACTGCACGAACTTTTCGGCACCAGCCGATGGAGCACCATTGCCAAATTTTACGGCGGTACCAACAAAGATAGAGCCACTATTAGTTCCTAACTCCTGCGATATTCTCGAGAAAGTCGGCGTTTTTGGCGAACCTAGGGCATCACACTTAAGCGGCGAGCCATTTTGGTAATATCCGGTGGCGACATCATTGGCAATATCAGACAAAGTGGCCTCAAACTCTCTTACGGTGCTTTGGAATTGTTGATGAGCTTGCCGGCCGCTCATATAGATAACCGCACTCATAAATACTAGGCTGCTGATCCCCAGAAAAACTAGCACTTCAATGATGGTAAATCCACCTTTTTGCGTTCTGAGTGAGTTAACTGAACGCTTCATTTATAGTACCGGTGGCAGTGCCGTGATGTAGTCGTATTTATTTCCAGCTGTGCCGAATGGCGTAGCACCACTCGTACCAGACAGCCATACAAACGGATTGTACACGAATGTTTCGGCCGGAGTACTGGTTAGGAAGCCGCTGGTGCGCATTAACTTAACATCACCGCCGGCAACTACCGCGCCTGTAACTGTGAGCTGCCTGTTGCATTGGCTGGCCATGTTGCTAATTTGAACCGGGCTGCCATTACCGTTGCTGCAAGTGTATATATTCTTTCGAGCAATATACACACCAGACAAACTGCCTACGTTCTTATCTATGTAGATGTTGTCAGCAATCACCCACTGCAATCCAGTCACTTTACCACTAGGGGCAATGCTCGGGTTCTTGGAGCTTGTGACATAAGCATTACCGGTTGTCTTAGTTATATCGGCGCTCGATGCGTTAACAGTTACGTCACCGCCGCCTGCCCCATCCCAGTAATTTGGTGAGCAGTAGGTAAGCGCCGAGTTCCCGCCATATGTCTGGCTGGCATCAACGTTTGCAAAGGTCAACTCTTTGCCACTCGGCAATATCGCTGGATAACCAACTCCCTTCGATGTGAATCCGTCAATCGCACCCCTGGCGTAAGCCGCAATTTGCGTGCCGGAGCCGGCGTAACTGCCCGTGGCCCCCTTATTGTAGGTGCTTATTGTGCCCGCACCGGCCGAAGGACAAACACCCGTTGCGCCAGGTACGGTACCGCCCGCAAACACATCGCCCAACTGTACTCGTACATATGGTTTCATAGCGATGCTAGCACAGACAGTACGTTTACCGTCGGCCGGAACAGTTGTTGTACCTACAGGGAACATTTGTGTAAGATCAAGCGTAAGTGAGGTGCATATACGGGTAGGTATACTTCCTGATGGAGGAATCTGAGTTGTCCAAGTTGGGCCTGCTTCAGTCGTGGTAGCAGGTTCAAAGTACCCTAGGTCATACAAGCTGTCTATATACGGGCTGTCAGCAGTATTATCGTCGCCATTAGTCTCATACCAGAAATAACGGTTGAATACACTGCCAGCAAGATCAGTCGTTGATGGGTTAGTAACCTTTGCCGTGGCGTTTACGGTCGTGCCAGGTTCAAATTCGGTACTGCCGTCGGCGGCGGTAAGCGTGACTTCGATCTTAAGTCCTATCGCTGGCTGTTGAATTGGCTTACAAGCGACGGCGGTGGTTGGATTAATAGTTGTACCGGAATTAGGGTTTGACAGGGTTAGCTGTACGCACAATCGATTATATGCCCCATTAACGGTTGCGGCGGCATTGCTTCCGACTGATGTAGAACTTGTGGAATAGGTACCGGAGCCACTCTGAGTTGCGCCAACTGATGATACCGCAGCCGGTTCACCACTGTCATACGAGCCGTTGCCATTAGTGTCGTACCAGTATGAACGTGCCCAATTTGATGTAGCCAGAGCTGTGCCGCCAGTTTTAATTACCATATTCGTCGGGGTTATAACATCACCTGGTGCGACCGTGGCTGCCCCGCTCAGTGACACCTGCGGGTAAATCACCAGCGCAGGCGGCGCAGAACTAATAGATCGACAGTCGACTGATGGGTTACTAATAATTGACGTGCTTGCACCACTATCATTCGCGGTTGGGTTAGACAGGTTGAGTTGTATACAAATCCGAGTTTGACCTGATGCGACAGTAGTTGCTGGGCTGTTCGCGAGCGACGTGTACGGTGAGCTGTAATAGTAATTACTTTGGGAGTCAGATGTTATTGAGGTATCGGTTCCAGATTCAAATGTGCTGTTATTATTATTGTCGTACCAGAAGGTTCTTGACCAATTTGAGTGCGTATTAGGGCCCTGCAAGTTTACACCGGTAGATGTAGTCACGTAGTCACCGGCGGAAATCGTCGGATTATTGATTGAAGCTGAAGGGATAAGCGTGCTT
>CAYXYX010000041.1:0-6271 GCA_964469755.1 uncultured Candidatus Saccharibacteria bacterium
CTTTATCGCTGAATTTGAGTCCCATCCGATCGTCAAAGATATATAACGAGCCTTCCCAGAGGCCGTCATCGGCATAAGCTACACCGTACTTAACAATGCCGCCATCAATCTGGTATACGTCTTCGAAACCGCGGTTTTTCATTAAGCTACTCAAAATTTCGCAGCGGACACCGCCGGTACAATACGTTACGACAGGCTTGTCCTTTATATCGTCATATTTGCCACTGTCGAGTTCGGTAATAAAGTCTTTGGTAGTACGGGTATCGGGTACAATGGCGTTTTTAAACTTACCAACATTGGCTTCATAGGCATTGCGACCGTCAAAAAACACGACATCGTCACCGTATTTTTCGACTAATTCGTGCACCTGAGCCGGCTTAAGATGCGTGCCCGTGCCAACAACACCTGTCTCGTCAACTTTTAGTTCGTCGCCGGCACCGAACGCAACGATTTCATCGCGGACCTTTATGCTTAAACGGGGGAAATCTTCTCGGCCGCCTTCACTCCACTTGAATTCTATACCCTTAAAATACTGCTTTGTTTGACTAACATAGGCCTTAACATCATCGATGTCGCCACCGAGCGTGCCGTTAATGCCGTGTTTAGAAATTAAAATACGCCCGCGTAAATTGAGCGATTCTCCAAGGCTCCGCTGCCACAAACGGACGGCTTCGGGATCGGCCAAGGGCATGAATTTGTAATAGAGAATAATCTTTTGCATAGTTGTAGTATACCGTTAGCCGCGTGTTACCAAAATAATTACCGCCACCGCCAAGACGATAATTGCTGTCGCCATAGCAGTGTCAGCAAGAACGCGTTGTCTCTGTTTAGACTGCTGCTGCTGAGCATAGCGCTTATTATCAGATTCGATCCGGCGTTGTAGCGTAGGATCAACTTTCTCATTGACGATACCCACGCTCTCTAATAACGCACTCATGCCACCCTCGCCTTTTTTGCCACTTAGATGACTACGAACACGGTCACGCATTTGCGGATCGCGCTCAAAATCAATTTCGTGTTCCACCATGTCACGGCGCAGATCTTCACGAATATCTTTGCCGTCTAGATATTCTGCAACCAGGTGGCGTAGCTGACCTTCACCAATTAAGCCGGTCTCATAAATACGTCGCAAACTGGCACCTTCAACAGTAATTTTTTCGCTTATTAGTAACATTTCGGTGCGGTCCATTGTTTGAACTTCTTCTGCCCGAAAAGCTTCGCGAATATTAGCCGGCTGCTTAATGCGTTCAACAATTTTAGTACTCGTCTTGTTACTAGGCGCTTCAGCCGTTACGACCATTCGGCCAAGCCGTTCGGCGCGCGGCTTTTCCATGCCAAGGCGCGTTTCGGGTCGGACCGACGGTGCCTGATCAACAATGCGCACAGGTGCTTCTTGACCACGGACGCTGGATTGGGTGCGTTCACCGCGTGGTTGCCTAGCGGCAGCCATGGCGACCAATTTTTGTTCTTTTTGAGTGATTTGCTGCTCAAGGCTTACAATCTGTTTCTCAAGATTCCGCTGTACTGGGGTACGTTGTTTTTCTAATTTAATTCTTCCGTGACGACGTCCCATTAAATAACCAACTGTTCCACCGAGCAACAGCTCTGCACCAGGCGGGTGTGTTCGAAAGTGCGTATTTGCAGCGGTTGGTAGCGTATTTGCAGCTGCTACTACTACTGCAACTGCAGGAACCACGGCTGCATTCGAAGCTGGGCTACCACCTCCGGATGGGTTAGCCGCTGGGGTAGCCCGTCGGCCGCCTGAAGGACCTAACGTTGGACTGCGCAAACTAACGCCAGCTGCTGGGATAATCGTAGCTTCGTCCTCGGCCACTTCCTGTACGCTTTCAGCCACATCATCCGGCACATTAACATCTTCGTTATTAGCCTCTGATTCTCCCTCAGCCTGGTTAATGTCGGCCAAGGCCTCGGCAATTTCTTCTTGGCTGAGCCCCTGTTGGGCGGCAACTTCCGCAAAGGCGGTTTCAACATCTGTACCAGCGCTAACTTTTTGCAAAAACTCACTGGCCGATGCCAATGCATCGGTGGTTTCCTCGTCGGACTCGGATATGGCAGCTAGATGTTCACGGGCGATCTGCTGTTCGATATGTTTAGTTTCAGCATCAGTTATTCGCTCAGGGTTTGCAGATTCTTCGCTGCTATCGACAGGTTTTTCTGCTTTATTAGTATCGGTATCTTTGCGCCTACCGAACACCTCTAACTTGTCCATGGAGCTGGCAATACGCTCCTCGGCTTTATGTTGTTTTTCGGAGCGTGACTTTTTGCTAGTCGACTTTTCTTTGGTCGATTTAGCATCTTTATCTTTGTCCGACTTTTCTGCGCCTGCCATAGAAGCGCCGTACGAATTGAGACCGAACTCGTTATTTTTCATGATTTAAGAGAGAATAATTGCAATTGTTTACACTTTAGTATAAGATGAATCTTACCTTTTAGCAATGCTGCATACACATATGTAGCGTAACCCGGAGACGGCAGCAATGACAATTTTACCTATCACTGACAGCACCGTCCTCGGGACTTGCTAACTCTAACTCGATTATTTACTTAAAACCTATTAACAACAAAACCCACCCGCAGGAGGCGGCGTGTTATGGCTACAAACAAACCTATTACCAAAAAAGTTGTATCTTTTTACTGGCAACATGCCTGGCGTTATAAGCGCTACGTCATAAGTCTATTCGCGATTATTCCGATTGTAGTAATTAGCAACAGTTTTTTACCTTCATTAATCCTAGCAAAAGTCCTTAACAGACTTAGCACGGGCGATTATGTGCCACATGAAGTCTGGGCAAGCTTTGGCCCCGAACTTATTGGCTACGCCCTATTAATACTCGTGAGCGGTACTATTGGCTGGCGAATTGTTGACCACTTCGCTTGGCGCCTTGAAGCTAACGTCGAACGTGACCTTGCCCAAGAAGTGTTTAAGCACCTGCTTTCGCAGAGTGCTAACTTTCATGCCAACAATTTTACTGGCTCACTGGTTTCGCAGAACAGCAAATTACTTGGTTCATATATCCGACTGGCAGACACCACCATGTTCCAGGTTATCCCGCTTATATCGAGCTTGGTAATTATCCCAGTGCTCTTGTTTACTCGAGCGCCGCTATATGTAGTTGGCCTCATAGTGTTTGCAACGCTATACATTGTCGGCGCGCTGTTAGTAACGCGCAAGGTACGCAAATACAGCGCCGCGCACGCTGCGGCCGAAAGTCGTCAAACCGGTTTTCTAGCCGATGCTTTAACGAACGTCATGGCTATCAAAAGTTTTGCCCGTGGTGACTACGAAGCTCAGCGCTTTGCTGCCGTCACTGACGAAACCCACGAACGGCTTTACGACTTTGTGCGTGTACACCGTCGCCAGCACAATATTTTCGGCAGCCTATCGAGCATCATTTCGGCACTATCATTGGCCGTAGCGGTGATTGGCGTGCTGATATTTGACGCTAATCTTGGCACCGTGTTCTTGATTTTGAGCTACACCTCAAATATCGTTGGACAGCTATTCACTTTTAGTAACAATACCCTTCGTGGCTACAACCGTGCTGTTGGGGATGCCAGTGATATGGTCGCCACTTTGCAAGTAACGCCAGAAATATTAGACCCAGCGCTACCAAAGAGATTACACATGCCGAAAGGTAAAATCGAGTTTAACGACGTCACTTTTACACATGATGGCTCAGAAGATGCGCTATTTGAGGCATTGAATTTGTCGATTCCAGCTGGTCAAAAAATTGGCCTTGTTGGTCACTCGGGCTCCGGAAAGACCACGCTCACAAGAGTGCTGCTACGTTTTTCAGACATCGACAGCGGCACAGTTACTATTGATGGCCAAAACATTGCCGAAGTAACCCAAAATGATTTGCATTCGCGTCTCGCCTACGTACCGCAAGAGCCCCTGCTATTCCACCGCAGCATCACAGAAAACATTGCCTACGGAAACCCACAGGCCAACACGACATCGATCGAACAGGCTGCCTTGCGTGCCCATGCAAAGGAATTTATTGACGGCCTACCCGCCGGCTACGACACCTTAGTAGGTGAACGCGGCGTGAAACTGTCAGGTGGCCAGCGACAACGGATTGCTATAGCTCGTGCCATGCTTAAAGATGCGCCTATCATCGTACTGGACGAAGCAACCTCGGCACTCGATAGCGAGAGCGAAGTGCTCATTCAAGATGCCCTGTGGAAGCTCATGGAAGGGCGCACAGCGATTGTAATTGCGCACCGCTTAAGCACAATCCAAAAAATGGATCGAATCATCGTCATGGACAACGGTGCAATAGCCGAAGATGGTACACATGCCGAACTCCTAAAACATAACGGTACGTACGCCAAGCTCTGGGCACACCAAACCGGTGGTTTTATAGAAGACTAGCTAGCCAGAGTGGCAAGTTTAAGTTACTTGGCTTCTTCGGTTGTTGCTTGAGCTGCAGCTGATTCAGTAGATTCGACTGAACCTTGCTCGGCAGCAACGGCTGCTTCGGCGTTTTCTGATTCGTCAGCGTCACCACCGGCAGCATCGTTAGCTGCAGCAACTGCGCTTGGCTCGTAAACGGTAGCAATAGTCTGGTTCAGATCAGTATCGATTTCGATGTCGGATGGCAAAATAAGATCGCCAATGGTGACGTGGTCACCAACTTCGACAAGCTTTTCGGCATCATAGTACAGTGCGTCAGGGATGCTGTTTGGTAATGCCTTAACCCTCACGGCTTCAATGTTACTTATAACCATTAAGCTGTTGCGCTCAGCAGGAGTTGATTCGTTACCTTCGGCGTATTGTGGGTGAATCGGCACATCGGCTTCAACTTTTTGACCAGCCGAAACAGCATTGAACACAACGTGGGTAAGTGCATGCTTACGAGGCTCGAATTCAGCAACTTTGATCATAGCTGTGTATTTTTTGCCACCAGCGGTGATTTCGACAGGGTGGTGTTTGCCAGCTTGACGGTATGCCTTAAGGATAGCAATGGTATTGCCCTGCACAATAACTGACGCTTTGCCATGGTCGTGAATGACCACAGGCAACAAGCCTTCTTTGCGTAAGTGTTTAACCGATTTGCCGGTAACGGCACGGGGTTCTAGTGCGAGAGTAATTGCATCGTGTGCCATGATCTATGAGTGCTCCTTAGTGGTTTTAACGTATTATAACAGATAAGCCTCACCTTTGTCACCTCTGAAAACGATATTGCTTCTGGACGGTCATCACACAACACGGTAAGCTACATATAATGTTTGATGTTACAAACTTGATTCAAAGTGGCGGATTGCTCGTGTTGGCTCTCATTATTTTTGCCGAATCGGGCATGATGGTAGGGTTTTTCTTTCCAGGCGACACCCTATTATTCTCGGCTGGAATTTTGGCGGCAGCTGGCAAATTAAACCTGGCGGAGGTTATCGTTGTAATTGCTCTGGCCGCCATAATCGGTGACAACATCGGTTACCACATTGGCCGTAGGATGGGCCCCAAGTTATTTAAAAAGGACAGCTTAGTATTTCGCCATGACTACATCATGAAAGCTGAAGCCTTTTACGAAAAACACGGTAGCAAAACTATGCTAATTGCCCACTTTATACCAGTCGTACGAACCTTTGCGCCGGTGACTGCCGGAGCCGGTAAAATGAACCTCAAACAATTCATGATTTACGATGCAATTGGCGACATTGCCTGGACATTGCTTATCGTGCTGCTTGGTTACTTTGTTGGTAGTCGGATACCTGGCATCGAAAAATATATTGAACCAGTATTGCTGGCCGTAATTCTTGTATTCTTGATACCGACTTTTTATCACATATTCAAAGATCAGCACATGCGGGCTTCAATCAAAGCCAAATTAACTAGGCGCAAGACTGACAAAAATAATAGTTAAAGCATGTGCTTTAAGAACTGGCCGGTATAGCTAGTTTTAACTTTGGCAACTTGTTCCGGCGTACCAAGCGCGATCACCTGCCCGCCGGCATCGCCGCCTTCAGGACCCATATCGATCAAGTGATCGGCATTCTTAATGACATCTAAGTTATGCTCGATTATAACCATGCTGTTACCTGCTTCCACTAAGGCATGCAGCATATGCAGCAACTTATCGACATCGGCCATATGCAGGCCAGTTGTTGGTTCGTCAAGAATATACAGGGTGCGGCCAGTTGGACGACGGCTCAGTTCGGTTGATAATTTGATACGCTGTGCTTCACCACCACTCAATGTAGTAGCTGATTGACCGAGTGCAATGTAACCCAAACCAACGTCCACTAA
>CAYXYX010000042.1:0-5720 GCA_964469755.1 uncultured Candidatus Saccharibacteria bacterium
ATAAGAGGTGAATTAGCACTGTCACTATGAGAGTGCTAATCCTTACAAAAGTTTTTATAGGAGGATACGCACATGGCAGCACTGCAACCACTGGGCGACTACGTTGTCGCGACCGGCGAGGCGGCCGAAACTAAAACCGCCAGCGGCATTTACTTACCCGAAAACGCCGCCGAAAAACCTAAAACTGCTAAAGTCGTGGCCACAGGTCCGAATGCGAAGCAGGTTAAGGTCGGCGATCGCATTATATATAAGACCTACAGCACCACTGACGTCAAAGTCGAGGGGACTGAATATATCTTAGTCAAAGAAGAAGACATTCTAGCAACCGTAAAATAGGAGTAATTACAGATGGCAAAAAAAGTATTTTATGATGATGACGCTCGTCACCGCGTGCTGGCTGGTGCCGAAATTTTGTATAACGCCGTCAAAACAACTATGGGCCCCAAGGGCCGCAACGTAGTCATTAGCAAAAGCTACGGCCACCCAACTGTTACCCATGATGGTGTGACCGTGGCCAAAGGCGTTGAACTCTCCGACGTTGATGACGAAACCTTAGGTCAAAAAGTTGGCGCTGAACTTATTAAACAAGCCGCATCTAAGATGAACGATGTTGCTGGCGACGGCACTACCACCGTAACTGTGCTGACCTATCACATTCTGAACGAAGCCAACAAGCTGATTGCTGCTGGCCACAACCCAATGTTACTGCGCAAGGGCCTCGAAGCCGCTGCTACCGAAGTTATTGACCAGCTAGGCGGCCTTGCCGAAGACATTGCCGGTAAAAAGAGCCGTGTGGCCGAAGTCGCCACCATTAGTGCCGGTGACGCCACGATTGGCGCCTTGATTGCTGACGTCATGGAAGCCGTTGGCCGCGACGGCGTTGTTACAGTCGAGGAAGGCCAGGGGCTGTTGCTCGAAAAAGAAGTGGTCGAAGGCTTCACCTTTGATCGCGGCTTTGTGAGTCCCTACATGGTGACCGACACGGCTCGCATGGAAGCCATCTACAACAAGCCAGCTGTAATCGTTACTGACAAAAAAATTGGTTCGATTCAAGAATTCTTGCCACTACTCGAAAAAATCGCCCAATCTGGCAAAAAAGACTTAGTTTTGATTGCCGAAGACGTCGAAGGCGAAGCCCTGGGAACATTCATTTTGAACCGCCTGAAAGGCGTATTTAACACCGTGGCCATCAAGGCTCCATCGTTTGGCGACCGCCGTAAAGATGTGCTCCAAGACATCGCGATTTTGACTGGTGCACAGGTCATTACCGATGACCGCGGTATGAGTTTCGAAAACGTAGATCTAGACGTCGTGGGTACTGCCCGCCGCGTGATTGTTACCAAGGACGAAACCACAATTATTGAAGGTGGCGGCAACGCGACCGAAGTCAATGCTCGCGCTAAGCAGATCGCCAACCAGGCTGATGCGACCACGAGCTCGTACGAAAAAGACAATTTAGAGCAGCGCCGGGCTGCTTTGAGCGGTAAAGTTGCCGTCATTAAAGTCGGTGGTGCTACCGAAACCGAAATCGAAGAAAAGAAATTCCGCGTCGACGATGCTGTGGCTGCTGTTAAGGCCGCTTTGGCCGAAGGTATTGTGCCAGGTGGCGGTGTGACGCTGATAAACTTGAGTGGTGCCGTCACGGCCGATACCGACGATTCAGTTGCCGCCGGTAAGCAGTTGCTAGTTAAGGCCCTAGAGCAGCCATTCCGCATTTTGCTAACTAACGCTGGCTTAAATGCTGACGAATGGTTACCTCAGGTTAAGAGCGGCAAAAAGGGCTTTGGCATTAATGTGAACTCGCCGACTAAATTAGTCGATATGAAAGCAAATGGCGTGGTTGATCCCGCTCGCGTTACGAAAGAAGCAGTGCAAAACGCAGTTTCTGTCGCCGGTACGGCTATGACCATGGGCGCGCTGGTTGTTGATGTGCCTGAACCTAAGTCAGCTGATGCTGGCGCTGCCGGTGGTATGGGCGGCATGGGCGGCGGCATGGGTATGATGTAGGCTTGATGCTGGCCCTTCGGGGTCAGCCCGTCTCTGATTAGTGCGCAAATTTCGTGTTTGGTTTTTCGCAATATAGCATCTTTGCTATATTTATAGCATTTATGTTATATTCACAAAAATAGAACATAAAAAATCCCTCGAATAATAACGGGGGATTTTTTAAAACCTAAACTAGGCAGCGTTTTGGGTAAAGTAGTTAATTTCGTTAACTATGTCGAGCAAGGCTTGGGCTTTGACCTTTTCGTCAGTAATGGCTTGGGCTGATTCGTAGGCAACTTTAATTAAATCTTTGTTATCGCTGGCCTGAATCATCATCATAGTGGTGCGGAACTTTTCTTCGGGCGTCTGTTCTAGATGACCTACTAATGGTGATAGCTCGGTCAGAGCTTGCTGCTTAATGCCAAGCAGGTCATCGCTGACTGGTGCAACCGGCTGATCTGTAACCACTGGCTGATCGGCTACTGGTTCTGCCGTGGTGTAATCAACGGGCTCAGCGGGCTGTGCAACAGCAGGCTGATCATTATCGTTGGCAGGTAGAGCTGGGTTAAAATTATCCGAACTTACGACGGTACCGGGGTGATCATCGCCACCTAGTACACCATCAACAGCCGGCGCGCTTAATACATCTTCCATTGGTTTGTGATCATCTTCGTGGTGATGATGCTCATTTTGATCGTCTTGGTGCCCAAACATTACGTCCCCCCTTAAGCTAGTTAAGATATACTATACTGGTACGACCTATCAAAGCACAAGAGCTATCAACAGCTTCCGGAGGTAAATATGTTAGATGATTTAACTTATATTCACGAAAAAGACGCCGCCGATGCCCTGGGTATTGCCGAAAAGCAGTATCAGCAGCTTGGTTACGAATTCGAAATCTTCCAAGATCAAGTCGAGGCTAGCAATATTGTGTACGCCGGCATGGGCGGATCGGCACTGGCAGCCTTAGTAAGCGAAACATGGCCAGGTCATAAGATACCATTCGAAGTCGTACGTGGCTACAACATTCCAGCATACGTATCTGACAAAACCTACTTTATAGCCGCAAGTTATTCCGGTAACACCGAAGAAGCATTGAGTGCACTCGAACAAGCCGAAGCCAAAGGTGCCCAAATTGCCGTGATTGCCGGTGGTGGCAAATTAGCTGACATTGCCCGTGAAAAAAACTATCCGCTGGTGTTATTGCCGAAGGCCGAGCAGCCCCGCTACGCTGTTTTATACAACCTTAAAGGTTTGTTGGTATTGCTTGATCAAGCCGGGCTATTAGCTGACTCTGCAGTTATAGCTGAACTCGAACAGCAAGCCGATTTCTTGCAGCAAGCCGTGCAGCCATGGCTCGCTACCGTTCCCGCTAAAGACAACCGGGCCAAGCAGATCGCTCAAGATGTCCTTGGCAAATCAGTTGTTATTTATGGGGGTCAGCTCACCTGGTCCGTTGCCTACAAATGGAAGATTAGCTTTAACGAAAACGCCAAGCACGTTGCCTGGTGGAATCAATTCCCCGAGTTTAACCACAACGAATTCTTAGGCTGGACCGAACAGCCAGTCGACAAACCCTACACCGTCATTGATTTACGATCTAATTTGGAGCATCCTCGTGTGCAAAAACGTTTTGAAGTTACCGAACGCCTTTTGAGTGGTCGCCGACCGGCTCCAATCGTGGTTGATGCGCAGGGTGAAACCGTGTTACAACAGATACTATGGACGATTGCCCTCGGTGATTTCGTATCCTTGTATACCGGTATTGCCAACGGTCTGAACCCGGCTCCTGTGGAGCTCATAGAAAAGTTTAAGAAGAGTTTGGAGGATTAAATGACACCAGAGAATTTAGTACCTGAAACCCCACCGACACCAGTGTATGACCCAGCTAATTTTGACATGACTAGCTATGATGTTTCGAGCTATTGCATAGAAAATAAAAAGCCCTGGGGTTGGGAAAAGCATTTGGTGCCAGAAGGAACTCCTTACATGCTCAAACTGATTGGGATTGATGCCGGCAAGCGATTGAGTCTACAAGTGCATGACGAAAAGCAGGAAAGCTGGACGCTCATGTCGGGTCGTGCGGCAGTCATATGGCAAAACGACAAGGGAGAAATGATCACTACGGAACTTGTAATGGGGCAAGGGTACAGCACTAAGCTCGGTCAGCCACACCGACTGATGGGCATTACCGACTGTATTGTTATCGAAGCCTCAACGCCGGAATCTGGCACTACATTCCGGCTAGAAGACGACTTCAATCGGCCTGACGAGACTCCCGAACAGCGTAAAATAGAACGCTCACAATAAAACGCTACTGCTTGCAACCCCTACAACGCCGTGCTATAAGTGGTAATAATGAAGTTGTTTATTATTTTGCTAGTGTTGGTCGGTGGTTACTATTTTGCATTAATGGCCAGTACAAGCATGGCGCTTGACCAGATGAAACACTTCCAGGATCAATATACAGCGATTGCCGCTCAGGCTGATCAAATAAGTAATGGTGCTCAAGTTAGTATTCATTAGACTATAATAAAGTTATGCCTCGCCGTATGACGATGCCAAACGCTCGACAACAATTCCTGCTCGCCTTACTGGCCGCCATGGGGGTAAGCATTGGTTTGTTTGCTTATGGCGCCTACAAAAGCCACAGCTTGGCATTTATATACCTGATTTGGAATCTGTTCTTAGCGGCTTTACCACTTGTGTTCGCACTGCGGCTGGTGGTGGTTCTGAAAAAAAAGCGCTGGTCTGATTGGTCACCAATTGGTTGGACACTTCTGTGGCTGTTGTTTTTGCCTAACAGCTTTTATATGATTAGCGATTATATTCATTTACAAGAGGTGGCAGCGGCGCATATTTTGTATGACGCCGTGATGTTTACATCTTTTATTTACTTGGGCGTATTGTTGGGTTTTTGCAGTTTGTACTTGGTACACACTCAGTTGCGACGTCGTTTGACCTCCCGCGCATCGGCATCGTGGGTGGCTGGTACGTTGTTGCTTTGCAGTTTTGCCATTTATATTGGGCGTGATCTGCGTTGGAACAGTTGGGATGTCATTTTTAACCCAGCCGGTTTGTTATTTGATGTTTCGGATCGCTTGCTGCGCCCCGATGCGTATCCGGGGATGTTCGTAACTGTCATAAGTTTTTTTGTACTGCTTTCGAGTCTATACGCCATGGTTTGGTCTATCGCTCGCTTGCTGCGTACCGCTAATCGTACGCACGCCTAAGCCGCCTCTGTTGTATACTGTAATCAATGAAATTATTACGAGACATTATTGAGCAAGCCGTGCGTGACGCGTATGGCCAAGATTTGTCAGTTGTTCTGACGCGCCCAGATGAGCAATTTGGTGATTACACCACCAATGTTGCGTTACAACTCGCCAAGCCGGTTGGCAGGAATCCGCGCGAAGTTGCTGAAGAGCTGGCCGTGAAAATCCGTGAAGACACCAAAGAGCTATTACATGGCGTAACCATTGCCGGTCCAGGTTTTATAAATATGACCCTGCAAGACGGGGCATTGCTGGCGAGCTTAGAGCAAACCCAAGAGCGTTCGCTCCAGGGCAAAAAAATACTGGTTGAATACTCGGACCCTAATCCGTTTAAACCACTGCATGCGGGCCATTTGTACACCACACTCGTTGGTGACACCATCGCTCGTTTAATCCAGAATGCTGGTGCCGAAACCATTCGCATTAACTTCGGTGGCGATGTTGGTCTGCATGTGGGTA
>CAYXYX010000043.1:0-5459 GCA_964469755.1 uncultured Candidatus Saccharibacteria bacterium
GCAAAAGCGCTTAAGGCACTGCCAATAACCACAACTACGCCAAATAACCAGTGTACTAAGGGCTTAACTTTGCCCCAGGTCGTTAAGTATAGCGCCAGGAACGTTGCTTCAATCAAGAAAGCATAGGTCTCGAACATGAATGGAAGGCCAATAACTTCGCCACCAAATTTTAGAATTCCGGGCCATACCAGTGACATCTGCAAGGCAATAATGGTGCCCGAAACGACACCTGTAATTACGAGCAGAGCCATGATCTTGGACCAGAACTTAGCAACCTTAGTAAACCGGCTATCTTTGCTAATAATCCCTTTGAGCTCGAACCACGACACGAGTAGTGGCAGTGTTAGCCCCATTAATACAAAAATAATATGAAAACCTAGGCTGTCGCCCATTAGAACTCTGGCAGCTTCTGATGTATGTTGCATATTTTATTCCCCTTATGCTTAAGACTATTACATAGATCAGTGATCAACTGTGATATGTGTCGAATTTTTTAGGTTATTTTTTTAAACGGCGAGATGGCCACCACACCGGTGCGCCAATGTCGTATACCAAGGCTGGAACGAGCAAGGAGCGAACAATTATAGTGTCGATGAGCACTCCAAAGGCCACAATAAAGGCAATTTGAGCTAGGAACAGGATGGGGATAATGGCTAGGGCTGCAAACGTGGCGGCTAGAACGATTCCGGCGGACGTTATGACGCCTCCGGTCTTGCCCAGGGCATGTAGCATTGCTGGGCGTGTGCCGTATTTGAAGGCCTCTTCACGGGCTCGGGTCATTAAGAAAATGTTGTAGTCAATTCCGAGGGCTACAAGAAATATGAAGCCAAACAGGGGCACTGTAGCGTCGGCGCCAGGGAAGTGGAATAAATGGTTAAAAACTAATGCTGATATGCCCAAGGTGGCGGCAAAGCTCAAAATGACCGTACCTATGAGCAGGAGTGGTGCGACTATAGAGCGCAACAACAGCATTAATACCAATAGGATCACGACGAGCACAATAGGTACGATTTTAATTAAGTCGGCGCGGGCCGTGTCGTTGGTGTCAATGGCAATCGCCGTTGTTCCCCCTACGAGTACCTTGGAGTCTTTGACGTTTAACTGTGCTCGAAGCTCGCGAACACTGGCTTCGGCTGCCGCCGAATCTGCGGAGGTTTTAAGACCAGCTTTAATGAGTACTTGCCCATCAACAACTTTTGGATCACTGTTCCCACCAACAACGCTCACTGTTGAGAATGCTGGATTTGACTTAATTGTTGCGACCACCTGTTCAGTGCTCCCGACGGGAGCGATGATACTGACGGGTGTCGCAGCACCGGCATCAAAGTGCTTGGCAATAAGTACCTGTCCATCTACGGCGTCGGATTGCGTAAGAATAATGTCAGTTTGCGAAACGCCATCGGCCTTTAGCTGCAAGAGCCCAGCAGCTCCAAGTGCCAAGGCGATGGTAGTGAGAATCCAAACGGCGCGGGCGTGGCCTGCTACTAAGCTCCCAACCTTTTTCCAAATTCCAGTGGATTCCTCGAGCCCCGTCTTAATAAGCAGGCCAGACGATTTATGGGAGGGGTCGTAGGTAATTTTTGATGGCCAGAACGCGACGCGCCCAAATATGTATAACAGTGCTGGCAGCAGGGTGATGGCTGCCAAGAATGCGAATACAATGCCAGTTGCAGCAATCGGGCCAAGGCTACGATTAGAATTAAGATCTGAAAATAACAAACACAGCAACGCCAATATTACGGTTGCAGCTGAGGCAGCAATTGGTTCAAAGGCACGGCGCACGGCTTGCATAATAGCTTCCCATTTTGACTCATGCTCTCGAAGCGCTTCACGGTAGCGCGAAACGAGTAGGAGTGAGTAATCGGTTGCGGCACCAATCACTAATATGGACAATATGCCCTGGCTTTGTCCATTGAGCTTAATAATGCCGTGTTTGGCCATGAGGTACACCACTAAAATGGCAGCGCAGAGGGCAAAGAGTGAGGTGAATAACACTAAGAACGGCAGCAGCAGTGACCGGTAGACTATAAGCAGAATGATAAACACTGCGCTAACGGCAACCAATAGCAAAATTCCGTCTATTCCACCGAAGGCCTTCACCAGGTCAGCAGTCAGCCCAGCGGGGCCCGAAACATAGGCAGTCGTTCCAGCGGGCAGGTACTTGTTTACGACGGTTCGCATTTCCTGCACAACGACTGCGACATCGCTACTGGCTGAAATGGGCACAATATACTCAACTGCCAGGCGATCCTTAGATGGGATCGGCCCAATGACCAGACCAGTATCAGTTTTAGGGCTCTGTTCAATCCCAGGAACGGTCTTTAATTGTGTAGCCAGTTGTGCGTATTCACCAAGCTCTGTTGGCTGGATAGGCGTTTTGCTGGTAACGATAACAATGGCTGGGATTGCCGTTGAGTCATTAAATTTAGTTTGTAAGTTTTGAGCTTGGGTTGAATCGGCGCTCGCCGGCAAAAAGCTAGCCTGATCGTTAGATGTAACATCCCCTAATTTACCAAAGGTGGGTCCGCCAATGCTGGCAACGGCGAACCAAAGGATAACCAGAAGTGTAGGTATTAGAATTCGAAGCCATTTGGGTGGATGCACCCCAGCATTATAGCCTATGTCGGTATTTTTTAAGCGTTTGCGTATACATCAGCACCTAGCATTTTTTTAAGTTGGGACTATACTGTGAACATTAAAGATAGTAAAGGAATAATTATGTCAGCTTATGAAGCAGCCCCTTATGTAGAAGAAGATGAACGTGAAGAACAGCGAAGTCTACAGCATTACTTGGGGGAAAGCGCAGTCGTAGCGGCCGATTCTGAGGTTGAAACCTACGCTCGAGTTTGGAAAATTGGAAAGCAAAATGACAGATACGTAACCCGAAGAGATTTTCGCGTTAGGTTCCTAGAAGCAACCCCCGAGGGTGATAAGCAGCGTGATTTGTTGATCGCTACGAGCCCTGATGAGTTTACGCTGCATAGTTTTACAGCCAAAACCGGCCTAGACTGGGCGGGCGCTCAAGAATGGGAAGTCTGGGGACCGGCCCCAACAGCAGAGTAACTGCTTAAACTGGCCAGTAGGCTTGTCGCTAATAGCTTTGAATATTTTTGAATATATCGGCAGTCTCTGACAGCTCAGGACAGGCCTTTTCGACATATATGTACACTGTTCGGCCGTTCTTTAACTGAACCTGGTGTTTAAACACGTTATCGGTATCGCTACTAGGAAATGGCTTATCAACTACTTTGATGCCTCTTGAGCAGGCCTGTAATTTTGGCACGGCTGCAAACAGTTCAAATTGATTTCTTGCAGTGTATAGCGCCTCGGTACCCCGTACGGGGTAGGTACTAATACTTAACTCGGCTTGGGAGTTGGTAACGTCGCCTTTGTCATAAAGATAAGTAAAGGGCAGAATGTTCCCAGGATTAGGTACATATAATTTGCTTTCGGGAAAATAAATATCACCGGTTCGAGGTTCAACAGGTGCATCCTTTTTCAGCGACCGAACAGCTAGCAATATAAGCTCTCGTATTTCCACTAAATTTGCCTGATCAGTTGCGTCGTTATAGTAATGTACTTTAGATATTCCAAAGGCTGCGCCCAGAACTAAGCCACCTGTTGCTAGCACAACAATGGCTACTTTAATAAGGTTTTTACCTAGAGGTTGAGTGGGTTTTTTAGCCTGTTTATTCATTGCCGTATTTTAGCATAAGCTTGATTGTCCTGAGGCAGGCATGAGGTAGCCAATACCGTCTATTGCTCGGCTTCCCAGCCCGGAGCGAGGCAGCCGTTGTAAAATGTATATTTAGCGCCCGTTGCTTTATGAACCGCAGGTACAAGCGCTTGTGTGCAGCCGCCTTCCGGTCGGTATGCCTGAGCCTGTTTTATGGCTTCTTCTTTAGTTTGAGGTCCAGAATTATGCCGCGTCACATACAACCCCGTACCTAATAGAACGAGTATGGCAATAGTGGCTAATAGTATTTTGCTATTCATGAACTCATCATAACAAACAATTTAAACTGATCTGATTATTGTACTACGGCCCGGCGGCCGATGCTGTAGTAGGTGAAGCCCGCTGCTTGCATTTCATTCGGTTTAAAGATGTTACGGCCGTCAAAAACGAGTTTTGGATGTATTGTATTGATGTCGGCTGACTTGAATTCGTCCCATTCGGTAGCAATGAGTAGAGCATCCACATCTTGAAGAGCCTCATCCTTGTTCTCGACTAGTTTTAGGCCACCCTCGCCTTGGTACAGGTTGCGGATATTGTCGCCGGCTTCAGGATCATAGGCTATGACTTGGGCACCGGCTTCAATAAGCTCGTTAATTATAACTAGGGCAGGAGCTTCGCGGATGTCATCGGTGTTAGGCTTAAAGGCTAGGCCCCACAATGCAAAAGTTTTGCCGCTTATAGAGCCGTTAAAATGATCTTTGATCTTTGTTACCAGCACGTGTTGTTGCTGATCATTAACCTTCATTGCGGCAGACAGAAGCTTGAAGTCATATCCCACTTTCTCGGACATGTGGCGCAGCGCGCGGACATCTTTAGGGAAGCAACTGCCGCCGGCGCCAATTCCCGGATACAGGAATTTGTGGCCAATACGGCTGTCGGCGCCCATAGCCAGCCTGACCATATCGACATTAGCACCCAAAAGTTCACAAAGTTGGGCAATTTCGTTCATAAAGCTGATTTTAGTAACCAAAAATGTATTGGCAGCGTATTTAATAAGTTCGGCTGTGGCTAGGTCGGTGACATAAAGCGGATGATCGTCATGTATGAACGCTCGGTAAAGTTCGCGCATAGTATGCTCGGCGCGCTCGCTATCGACCCCGATGACTACCCGTTCCGGCTCCATAAAGTCGGCAATGGCATGGCCTTCACGTAGGAATTCAGGATTGGATACGACATCAAATTCTGTTTTGGCATTGGCGGCAATCGTTTTGCGCACGGCTTTGGCAGTGCCAACTGGTACAGTGCTCTTGTCGATGACAACACAATATTTATTTGGAAGCCGATCACCAAGTTGGCCTGCCACGGCCAAGACGGCAGATAGGTCCGCCGAGCCGTTTTCTTGTGGCGGTGTAGGCAGTGCCAAAAATATCGCGTCCGCCTCTGAAATACCTTCAGCCATGTTCGTAGTAAACGATAGGCGGCTGTCTTCGATGCCGCGCTGCATCATATCGGTCAGACCATTTTCATAAATAGGCGATATTCCTTGCCGCATCTCGGTAACTTTTTGCTCGTTGTTGTCTATACAGACAACTTGGTGCCCAGCTTCAGCCAGACAAGTACCTGTGACAAGACCAACATATCCAGTACCGATTATTGCGACGTTCATCGGTGGTTATTATAACAGTTTAAGTCTTACAGCAAACAATGGGCTAAGTATTTTGTTTGGTGCGCGCGAAGGGAGTCGAACCCCCGACCTTTGGTACCGGAAACCAACGCTCTATCC
>CAYXYX010000044.1:0-5458 GCA_964469755.1 uncultured Candidatus Saccharibacteria bacterium
CGTGAGCTGGGTTCAGAACGTCGTGAGACAGTTCGGTTTATATCCGCTGTGGACGTCAGGAAAATTGAGAGGATTTGACCCTAGTACGAGAGGACCGGGTTGAACGTACCTCTGGTGTACCAGTTGTCATACCAATGGCATGGCTGGGTAGCTACGTACGGAGCAGATAAGCGCTGAAAGCATATTAAGCGCGAAACTGACCTCAAGATAAGATTTCCCTATGATCTCCCTGAAAGACGATCAGGTTGATAGGCGCAAGGTGGAAGTATGGCAACATATGGAGCTGAAGCGTACTAATAGTCCCACTGACTTTTTACGACCTTAGATTTGGTTTCATTTATGATTCCAGGTCTAAGGTAGCAATTGACTAGTTATTGGTGTGTATCATCACACCGGTCAATCCGTTTGTCAGAAACGCTTACACGAAAATTAGAAATTAACTTGTTTGAATTACCACCGTACTTTTGTATTGGACATCAATAGGCTCCAGCGCTCGCGCTGGGACCGATTTGGTGCCCATAGCAGGAGGGAAACACCTGTTCCCATGCCGAACACAGCAGTTAAGCCTCTTAGCGGTTACAATACTTGGGCCTGAGCCCTGGGAAAATAGCACGGTGCCAAATTTTGTTAAAGACCTCCGTTCGCGCGGGGGTCTTTTTCTATGCTAAAAATCTTACAGATATACATAAGCTTGATCTGTTAGCATAAGAGGGTTCGAAGAGGGCATTAAGCACTTCGATAAGGAGGTATTACAGGGCTGGAACAGCAGCAGGCGGCCGCGAAGCGGCGCGCAAAAACAAACTTCGCGACCCTGACTTTTACAAGAAAATTGGGGCTCGCGGTGGCCAAGCCGGCCACACCGGTGGCTTTGCTGCCGGCGAAGCTGGTCGTAAGCGGGCCAGCACCTACGGCGCCATTGGTGGCAGCCGTTCGAGGCGCAGCTCCTAAGCGGGGTTTAGCCGTTCTTGCTAGAGGGACCCGCGGGGTGGGTCTCTCTTTATTTTTGGCACTCCGCAAAACTATGGTGTTTTGATATAGTTTTACGGAGTGTGTTTGCGAAGTTATAAAGAACCGGAGCGGCAGGTCATGCCATCAATATAACTCCGGACATCCGTTGCCATGACCCCAGTTATTAACTAATAATTAAATTTTTTGCATAAGCTTGTTGACATACAAGCAATAGCGTGATATCATATGCGTAATTCTGAGAGGAAGAGAGGGGATGTGCCGCGTTAGTGGCAGGTCCTTTTTATTTGCTCTTAGGAGGTGGTATTAACTAATAATAGGAGTCCCTCACATGGCTGGAACTAAAGCTGGCGGCGAAGCTGCTGCCAAGACTAACAAAGCAAAGTACGGTTCTGACTTTTACGCTAAAATCGGCGCTGCCGGTGGCAAAAAAGGTAAGACTGGTGGATTTTACGCTAACCGCGAACTAGCACGTGCTGCTGGCGCTCGTGGTGGCCGCGTATCTCGTCGCACCAAAAAAGAAGCCTAGTTAATCTATCCTTCCTATAAAAAGCCCTCATTCGAGGGCTTTTTAACTATTGTTCTAGTAAGTTAAACACTGGTTGCATGGCCAGCGGTTCAAGATTTTTAGTGGCGCGGTAGGCGCGGCAAAAGCGCGATGGTGTTACATGCCAGACTTTATGGCAGTTAAAACAGCGATAGTGGGCATAATCGTTCTGCTGGAGAGCTTTAGTGCTACATTGTGGGCAAATACTACGCTTGTACAGCCAGTCGCGGTAGGTATCGAGGCAGTCTTGAATGTGATCTTCGTCGATCGTCAAGTCGAACTCGGCGGCGAGTTCGCGAGCTTTAACCCAGGCGGCCATCTCTAATTTGATCAGTTCGAAGTCGGCCAAGTAGCCGTTGTGGCCAAGCAGGGCATGGCCAGTTTCGTGGAGCATTGACCAGTCGGCCGTTTGGTCGTGGCGGGCTTGGTCGTAGCCGATTTCTTGGGTTTGTGGTGACCAACAAAAGCGCGTGCCGGCGACGTAATGTAATTCAGGGAAGCGTGCCTGTAGTTGATCGAGCATATCAAGCATGTGAGTTGCCAAATTGCTGCTTTGCGTAGTCGTAGCAGCCATATACAACGGCCTCTTCGGGGCGCTGGGCCTGCACGAAAAGGGGTAATTTTATTAATGGGGTTTCGTATTTTTTAAGGTCAGCGAGCAGTAGGTGGTGATAGCGGTCAAAATAGGTACCGACGCTGCCGCCGATAACAATCACATCCGGTTCCATGATGGCAATGAGCTCTAAGAAGCCGCGGCTCCAGTCGTGAACGATGATTTTCCAGGTGGCTTCGTCGTGAATGTCTTCGGCCCGTTTGCCAAAGCGCTCAACAATCGCTTTGCCAGAAGCAAAATGTTCCCAAGGCTGTAGCTTACCGTGGTGCTGCAACTGCAGGGCTGCACCGCCGGCATCGCCAACATTAGCATCGATCCGTTGATCGACGACGAGTGCGGTGCCAATACCGGTACTGATGGTAACGTACAGCACCTTGCTGTAATCCTTGAGCAGCATGGCTTCGCTGAGCCCAGCTAACTTTGCGTCATTTTCGAGAGCGACTGGACAGTTTGTGATCGCTTCGATGTCAGCTTGGACGGGCGCCATTTGCCATGGCAAGTTGCTAAAACTTATGCCAACCCCTTGCTTACGGTCAAAATCGGTAACTGGCATGCCGACCCCAGCTGCCCTAAAGTCATGCTTACCGAAGGCGCCTACCACTGTTGCGAGCTCTTCTAAGAATTCGTTATAGTTCGGGTTTGTGGGAAATTTGGTTTTTTGGGTGATTACACCGTGGGCGTCGAGTACCGCAGCTAACGTTTTTGTGCCACCAATATCAACCCCCAAATACATACCTTTAGTGTACACAACTTCGACGCTGTAGCGTAATATTTTCTTGATTTTGCACTTTGTCCTTCTGTTTTTTGCAATATAGCATAAATGTCATAATTTATAGCAAAGATGCTATATTGCAAAAAAATAAGTCACAAATCTAACGCACCGTAATAGCGCTTTGACGTATCAGGGGTAGAACTGGTATAATGAGACTAATCTTACAAGTGTGGGCTTGCCTGCGCTTGAAGAAATACACCAGAAGGAGGCACCTAAGAAATGCCAAAAACAAGTTTAACGATGGATGAGCTATTAGCTCAGAATGATGTCGCAGGCCTTGGCGCCGGCGATGTAATTGAGGGAACAGTCACCTCTATAAGAAAGCATGAAGTCTGGATTGACCTCGGCGCCAAAGGCGTCGGTGTTGTCATGCGCCGCGAAGTCGGTTACGGACAGAAAATTGAAGAAGGTCAGACAATCACCGTCAGTGTGATTGACCCTGAACTGGACGAAGGCTACGCGCTGCTTAGCATGCGTCGTGCCGCTAAAGATCGTGGTTGGGAAGAGCTTGAACGTACGTTCCAAGCTTCCGAAATCGTCGAAATTCAGCCATATGACGCCAACCGCGGTGGTCTGCTGGTTGAGCTCGAAGGTATTCGTGGCTTCCTACCAGTGTCACAGCTGGCTGCTGGTCACTACCCTCGTGTGAGTGGTGCTGACAAGGATGAAATCCTACAGAAGCTGAACGCGCTTACCAGCCAAACCCTGCGCGTGCGCATTTTGGACGTCAGTCGCAAAGACAACAAGCTTATTTTCTCAGAAAAAGAAGCTGTTAAAGATGACATGGCTCAGCGTTTCTCTACCTTAAAGGTTGGTGACGAAGTTGAAGGCGTCGTAACAGGCGTAATCGACTTTGGGGCATTCGTGAATGTTGATGGGATTGAAGGCTTGATTCACATTAGTGAAATCAGCTGGGAACGCGTCGACAACCCACGTAACTACGTTAAGGTTGGCGAAACCGTCAAAGCTAAGATCATTGCTATCGACAAAGACCGCTTAAGCTTGAGCCTCAAGCAAATGACTGAAGACCCATGGCTTTCAGAAGTTAAGAAGTTCAAAGCCGGCGACGTTGTAGATGGCAAAATCACGCGCATTACACCATTTGGTGCCTTTGTGCAGCTGAGTTCCGCTGTTGAAGCCTTGGTTCACGTTTCAGAAATGAGCGATGACGAAGGTGTTGACCCCGAAAAGCTATTCCAGCTGAACGAAAAGAAGCAATTCAAAGTCTTAGATATCGACACTGAAAATCGCAAGATTGCTTTGTCACTTAAAAACACCAAATAGTCTCGTTAACGATAATTGGCCGCTTGCTCGGCCGGAAAGGGTATACTCCGATGGCAAATACTGCAAATATCATTGAAATTGAAGATATGGTCACCGTTGGCGCCCTGGCCGACAAGCTGCTGATTCCAGTTACCAAGCTTATTGGTGAACTAATGAAGAACGGCGTTATGGCGACCGTGAATGAGCGTATCGACTTCGATACAGCTCAAATTATTGTTGGCGAACTCGACCTTGACGTTGAGTTGCACCGCAAATCATCGATCGCTGAACCGGCACCCGTCCGCGTTAAAATCGCTAACAGCGACCACGCTACGGCTCGACCACCAGTAGTGGCTGTTATGGGTCACGTTGACCACGGTAAAACCAGCCTGCTAGATGCGATTCGCGAAGCTAACGTTGTTAAGGGCGAAGCCGGCGGCATTACCCAGCATATTAGTGCTTATCAAATTGAGCACAACGGCCGCAAAATCACCTTTTTGGACACCCCTGGCCACGAAGCATTCGCGGCTATCCGTGAACACGGCGCCCAGCTAACCGACATTGTTATATTAGTAGTGGCAGCCGATGATGGCATTAAGCCTCAAACTATCGAAGCCATTCGTTACGCCCGTAAAGCCGGCGTTAAAATCATTGTGGCTGCCAACAAAATCGACAAAGAAGGCGCCGATGTTAACCGCTTAAAGCAACAGCTCAGCGAACACGAATTATTAGTCGAAGAATGGGGTGGCGACACCTTTGTAGCCGAAGTCTCGGCTAAAACTAAAAAGGGGATTCCCGAGCTGCTCGACATGGTGTTATTAGTGACCGATGTCGAAGAACTTAAAGCCGATGTTGACGTGCCAGCGCGCGGCCTTATTATAGAAGCCCACGTCGAAACCGGTCGTGGCCCAATGGCCCATGCCCTAGTTGAAGCCGGCGTACTAAAGCCCGGCCAATTCGTCGTTGCCGGCGGTACTTACGCTAAAATCCGCAATCTCGAAGCAACCATTGGCGGTGCCCTTAAAGAAGCTGGCCCATCAACGCCAGTATCTATTACCGGCTTTAAGACACTGCCTGAATTCGGCGATGAATTTAGCGTTGTTGCCAACGAAAAAATCGCCCGCTCCCAGTCAGCTGCAACCGGCGAAGAGCGCCACACCAGCACTACTCGTGGCGCCAGTAGCTCGGAACTGCTGCGCATTATTAACCGTAGTAACGAATTGCAAGAGCTGAATATAATCATTAAAGCCGACGTGCAGGGTTCACTAACCTCTGTCATCGATAGCCTTAAGGCGCT
>CAYXYX010000045.1:0-4891 GCA_964469755.1 uncultured Candidatus Saccharibacteria bacterium
GGCTCCGAAGAAGTAATTGATCTGTTAAAACTGCTCGCTAAACGCTCGTAACTGGCACCTGACAGTGCGGGCAAATATGTGTGCCTCGCCCCGCCACACGGGTTTTAATAATTATGGTGCCACAGCGATTGCAGGCCTGCCCCTCGCGCCGAAACACGTTTGCAAAACTCATATAGCTTCCCTTATTTCCCTCGGCGTCTACATAGTTGCGATTGCTACTGCCGCCCTTATCTATGCTGAGCTGCAGCACCGTCTGCAGCGCTATAAATAATCGCTTAAACTGGGGTGCCGTGAGATTACGCACTAATGTCGTGGGGTGTATTTGGGCGCCCCATAGGCACTCGTCAGCGTAAATATTACCAACGCCCGCAATAACTGTTTGGTCCAATAATACGGCTTTAATGTTAGTGCTTTTGCGTCTTAACAGGCGTTCACGGAACTGCTGCCAAGTAAAGTCTGCCGCCAACGGTTCGGGGCCAACTTTTTTAAAAAAATCTAACTGCGGGATTTCGACGGTGGGCAACAAACGCATCCAGCCAAACTTGCGCTGATCGTTAAAAAATAATGAACTCCCATCGCTAAACGTCAGGGTGACGCGGGTGGATTTATCAGGCAGTTCACGTACCAAACTATCATTCGGATGCCCGGCCCCAAAATGAACCGTGGGACTATGAAATACTAACTGACCGGTCATTTTAAGATGCACAATCAGCGAATGTTTTGTTGATAATTCAATCAATAACACCTTAGCTCGACGTGTAACCGCGACAACGCTAGCGTTAATCAAAAACGCTTCAACATCAGCTGGCGCATTCGGAAAACTTTTGGGCGTATCATGATTCACGGCGACCACCGTCAAGCCTGGCAGCAAGCGCTGCAAACCACTTTTAACCGTTTCGACCTCTGGCAATTCTGGCATAGATCTTTATTGTAGCAGGTATACTAGGGGTATATGGATTCGCTGTTCGACATCTTAAAACACAAGGATTATGACCTACCACCCGAAATTGCGGCCATTAAACAGTACGTCCGCGACGAATTTAATGAAGAAGTCGAAGTGCTTCTGCGCGAAAAGGAAATCGTGATTATTGCTCGCAGCTCTGGTCTAATTGGTTCACTGCGCCTGCATAGCCCCAAAATTAAAAAGGCCGCTCAAACAGATAAGCGGCTGTCATTTAGGGTTGGCTAAAGATTAAGGTTTGCCGTTAAATCGTCGTAATCAGGAACTTGTGCCTGGAATAGTGTCAGCGTTAAGGCAGTATTACCTTTGTAGCTTTTTGGGGAACCACAGCTAGTTGTCCAAAAGCGCTGAACGGTTTTGCCGGTATCGATTACTTCAAAGATGTAGCGCTGGCCGGTTGGACAATAGCCTTGGTCATCTTCGAGCGCCTTAGTGGTATTACCTCGGGTAAAGCCTGCTCTATCGAGCGCACTCAAAAATTCACTGAAGCTAGAAGTCGTCATAGGATACGTCTTGCTGTTGATCAAATTGCCGTCATAGCCAACAAACACGTCCATAATAGTCTGTTCGTTGGTGACGCTGATTTGGGCCTGATTATGCGTTTGGACGGCTGTAATCGGCCCGATGATAGTTTCGCGAATGGTGACGTTTGGATTAGTGGAATAACTAGTTAACTGACGCTCGGTTTCGGTAACTTTATTTTTTTTGCCACCACTGTTCATGATCAAAAAGATAACCACGAACAAGAGGATAATTAATAGACCAAGACCGAGGATGTAACGCAAATTCCGTTGATCACCATACATAGTATCTATATAGTACCACACTTGACTGATTTTTGCAATAGCTATGACTGGGGTTAGACCGATTTGTGGCATAATGGACATAGTCTATGAAACTCACCTACCAAACTGGCATTGCAACCTTGATTCAATTGGGCATCATGACCTTGTTGAACGTTTTAAACGGCTTCCATTCCGCCATTCAGCAATGCGTCACAACCGATGCCAATAACTGCATTGAGAGCATTATTCTATCGATGCTGTACTTTATGGTGATAACGGCTTGGTTCGCCTTTATTTGGATATTAGGCGCTGCCGCCCAAGACCGGCGCAGCCGACGAATGGCTATAATTTTGCTGGGTGCCGAAGGTTTAGTACTGTTAGTAGCCTTATTCAACGCCCACAACCATAACGACCTACTAGGACTATTCACTAGCCTTGTCGACGCTGCCCTAGCCGCTTGGGTAGCCGTGCTGGCAACTCGCTTGATTCTATCTGGTGGTGGTCGCGTTACGGCTTCTCAACGTAGCCGCCGGCGCCGTCTTTCTAAATAACGCTAAAGCGCACCCCAATTATTAGCGATCGTTACATCGACATCGAGTTTAACTGGTAGTTTATAAATGTCCTGCATGGCGTTTTGCAATAGCTTGGCGATTTGATCGGCAACCGGTGCCGGGCATTCAACTAAAATGGAGTCGTGAATTTGTAGTAACTGGTGACAATCGTTGTGTTGGGCTGCCAGTAGCTTGTCGACTTCGACCATAGCCATTTTCATAAGATCGGCTTCGGTGCCCTGGATGGGCATATTAATAGCGGCCCTCTCGGCCCCGGAACGAACCATAAAGTTTCTCGAGTGAATGTCAGGCATTGGGCGCCGACGTCCGAATAATGTTTCGACGTAGTTATCTTTGCGAGCTTGTTCGAGCACGCGGTCCATGTAGTCAAACAAGGGCTTGCGCAGCTCCTTGTAGCGCTTAATAAACGCGCCGGATTGCTCAAATGTCATGCCCGCGGCTACACTCAAACCGTGCGGGCTCATACCGTACAAAATGCCAAAGTTAATAACTTTAGCTGCACGGCGCATTTGTTTGGTAACATCTTCGATTTCGCGACCGTACACCTGAGCGGCGGTTGCCGTGTGAATGTCGATGCCGCGGTTGAACATATCAATTAATTCGGTATCCTCTGCCAAAACTGCGGCTAGGCGCAGCTCGAACTGCGAGTAGTCGGCACTGACCAATTTGTTACCCTTGCCTGCCACAAATGCGGTGCGAATGTGACGGCCTAGGTCGGTGCGAGTTGGGATATTCTGCAAATTAGGGTCAGTGGAGCTTAAGCGACCCGTTTGAGCGACCGTTAGGTTGAACGTGGTGTGCACGCGGGAGTGTTCGTCGACCAGTTTTGGCAACGTGTCGACGTAAGTACTTTTAAGCTTGGCGACTTCGCGGTACTGCGTAATCACATCAATAATTTCGTGTTTGCCGCGCAACTTATCGAGCTCACTGGCCGCTGTTGAATAGCCAGTTTTGCCTTTTTTAATGCCCTGCGTTGGTAGCTGTAATTTGTTAAATAAGACATCTGCCAGCTGGCTGGGACTAGCAATATTAAACTCCTGATCGGCGTACCCATAAATAAGCTGTTCGTAGTCCGAAATCGAATCATCAATTTGAATAGCAAAGTTGGCCAAATACTCGGTATCGAGCTCGATACCGGTGTGCTCCATGCGTGCCAAAACGGGGATAACCGGCCACTCAATATCGCGCACCAGTTCGGTGAATTTTGGTATGAGCTTAATGCCGGTGGATTGCTGTTCGTAAAGCCCCTTTATGACGGCGATGATTTCTGGCGCGCGTGTGATGAGTTCTTCTGTATCAAGGTATTCGAATGGTGAGCCATCATAACCCAGATCGGCCTGAGCGAGCTCAGTCAGCAGTTGTTCACGGCGCAGGCTGTCAAGCACAAATGCACCGACGAGTACGTCGTGTGCCACCGATGGCAGTGTTTTACAGCCAAGTTCAATTAACAGTTTAAGCGTAGCTTTAACATCGTAGCCAATCAACCCTTTTACAGTGCTAAGTAATTCAATTACTGCGCCGGCGCTAAGTTTTGTAAGGTCGAGCGTATAAGTAGTCGCAGCGTCGGCGCTGAGTATGAGCACTTGCGGGTTGCGACCATGCTTGCCACCGGCCCGAGCATGCACAAATAGCTGCTGGTTTTCGGGCAAATCGATGTTTTGTAACTTTGCGCTGGTATCGATCAACACATTATTGCCTGTCTTTAGCTCGGTACTGCCCGCAGGCACTGAGCCATCCGTGACTTGCATGATTTCGGGCAGCTGTCGGGCCAGTGACCGAAATTCTAGTTTTTGTAATAAGGCGGCCAGTTCGTTCGGGTCGCAGCGGCTGCCGTCCACTGCGGCAAGGTCAAGCTCGATGGGAGCATCAGTCCATATGCGCGCCAGCTCCTTGCTTAAATAGGCTAAATCTTTGCCAGCTTCGAGTTTTTTACGCATGGAATCTTTGGTGAGGGCTAGGTTTTCATATACTCCATCTAGTGTTTTATATTCTTGCAGTAGTTGTACGGCGCCCTTTTGGCCAACGCCTGGGACGCCCGGAATGTTGTCGGACGAATCACCCATCAATGATTTTAGGTCCAAAAATTGATGTACATCTAGGCCATATTTAGCCGTAAAGCTGTCAGGCGAATACATTTCTATGTTGCTTAAGCCCTTTTTGAGGGCGTAGACATGCACATAGTTATTAACTAACTGCAGCATATCCATGTCGGAAGTTATTAAAATTGTTTCGATGCCACGGGCGGCAGCCTGCACCGCAAAAGCACCCATAATGTCATCCGCTTCGTAGTCATCCATTTCGTATAATGGCCAGCCGAAGGCTTCTAGCAGTTCGTGTAACACTGGTACCTGCGCATGAAAATCGGGCGGTGCTGGTTTGCGACCAGCTTTATACTGCGGATAAAGCTCGAGACGACGACGAATGCTAGTCTTGGGCTTATCCCAAGCTACGGCTACATAATCGGGCTTAAGTCGTTTAATAACTTCTAGGGCCATGCTGGCAAAACCAAATACTCCACCGGTTGGCGTGCCGTCTTTTGTGCTGAGGTTTGGCATGGCGTAATAGCCGCGGTA
>CAYXYX010000045.1:4901-5392 GCA_964469755.1 uncultured Candidatus Saccharibacteria bacterium
GACCAGTCGTTTGCCAGTATTTTTCACCTCTGTTGCCATTGTTACCAGTATAGCCTACTTTTGCACACCCTCGCATAAGCGCTTTACGTATATACTACACATATGATGTCTTACCTACTGCGCTACACCTGGTCAGTATTGCTGATTGTTGCGGCCATACTTTCGCCCGACCTCGCAACGACCGTGACTTTACTGGTAGCGGGTATAGCCAACGTAGTACTAGCACTTTTACGCGAAATACGGCTGGCTGGTCTAACAAAAAACGCACCCAGTGTTGCTTTGGAACGCAGCCTAGCCCGTTTGCAAAAACAGCTGATTATATTGGCCTGCGGTGCGGAATTAGTCATCTTTATTGCACTATTGGTTGCCGACTTGGATATTACCGTGGCCCGCAATTACGCTCTCCTGGTGCTCGTTGCTCTGGCTCCGCTCGGATTAGAGCTTGAGCTGGCAGCTATCACACACACTAAGCACCATCGCAGCTCCGAAAC
>CAYXYX010000046.1:0-3896 GCA_964469755.1 uncultured Candidatus Saccharibacteria bacterium
CTGCGACACCCGGTTTTCGAGACCGGTGCTCTACCAACTGAGCTACCCCCTATATCTAAGCTGAACTTACTATAAATCATTTGGAGCAATTTTCCGAGACTCGCATCGTGATATCGGATACTAATACACCCTGGGTAGGCATCATGAATGCGCTTTGAAGTATTCGACTTTTGGTACGACCGGTGAAACTGTGACTTTAATATGTCTGTTGCACTACTCCAGAACTCTAATTGAATTTTAGGATCATGATATTCATGTAAATGGATGAGCGCCCTAAATTTACTCTCATCAATTTCAAAAGCTGATCGTAAGAGCTTTAGGAATGTTCTGATCATAATTGGATCAGAATTAACAAATTTAACTCCAGATGGAGCATATTTTTCACCCTCACACCAAACAAAAACTGCGCACAGTAACTGCTCGTGATTCTTGCCAAGATTTATTGAACGTACTATTGCGTCGGCACGAGATTCTAATTAATCATTCTTAACTTTGTTCGCAACATCTCTTGAAATGGCTAGCGCGACAAATTTTTTCTCCTGCTTCAGGCTGAGTTTGACAATATTTTTATCAGTCAGCACTATATTCTTGGTCCATTCATAGGCTGTGGATTTGGACACCTGTAGTTCGGCGGCAATCTCAGAATATTGCATACCGTCTTCTCTTAATTTTAAAGCCTTGATTTTCTGCTCAATCTACACCAATAAATTGTATAACGTAGTTACACAGTTCGATATTGTAATTATGTCATTGACCTTCCCAGAGAGCAATAAATCTGCTATAAATAATATCAGTATGGCAAAGATTACTCCGGCAAAGCCGTTTTTGATGACTCTGTATGGCTTTCCTGGCTCGGGCAAAACCTATTTTGCTCGTCAGTTAAGCGAAAAAGTTCAGGTCGCCCACATTCAAGCAGACCGAATTCGGGCAGAGCTTTTTGAAAATCCTCGTTATGATAAACAAGAGAATGATGTTGTTATGCAATTGATGGACTACATGGCAGGAGAATTTTTGGCTGCTGGTCTAAGTGTTATCTATGATGTTAACCTGATGCGCGCTGCCCAGCGTCGCTTACTGCGTGACATGGCACGTAAAGCCAAGGCTCAACCAATGCTTGTTTGGCTCCAAATCGATGCCGACAGCGCATTCAATCGCGGCCAAAACCGCGATCGTCGTCGCGTTGACGACAAATATGCAGCTCAGCTCGACCGCGCGTCATTCAACAGTATTGCTTCACACATGCAAAATCCCAGCTCGAACGAAGATTATACCGTTATTAGCGGCAAGCACGTATTCAACACACAATTCAGCGCCGTTGCCCGTAGCATGCGTAAACTCGGCATTACTAGCCTCGACGACACGGGAACCCACTTAGCAAAGCCTGGTCTGGTTAATCTTGTGCCCAACCCCTCAGCTGGTCGCGTTGACATGACTCGCCGCAACATAATTATCCGATAATCAGACTGTAGCATATGGCAAGTAAGCAATTTCCGCTCGCCGGATTTGGCGAAGTCACCATTACTAAGCGTAAAACCAACCGCAATATACGGTTGAGTATAAAACCAAATGGTACTGTTCTTGTTACTATTCCGGCCTGGGCAACCTATCACAGCGGGCTAGCGTTTGCCGAGACAAAGCTAGAATGGATCAGGGAACAGTTACCGATTAAACCGGTGCTACAAGACGGCCAGCAAATTGGTAAATATCATCACTTACAACTAAGTCCAACCCGGGGGTTAAGCGCACCAAAATCCTTAGTGTCTAAAACGAGCATCATTGTGAGGTATCCTTATGGTGTTGCAGCGGATGACCAAATTGTGCAAGACGAAGCTGAAACCGCCTGCATAAGAGCCTTGCGCAACCAAGCTACACAATTACTACCTGGTCGACTCAAACAATTAGCCGATCAGCACGGCTTTAGCTTTAATGAAGTGCGCATAAAGCGGCTTCGTGGACGATGGGGTAGTTGCGATCAACATCAACGCATTGTACTCAATCTGTTTTTAATGCAATTACCGTGGGATTGTATTGACTACGTATTGCTACACGAACTGACACATACCAAAATTCTAAGGCACGGGCCACCGTTCTGGGCGGCAATGCAGGAACTTATCCCGAACCTAGCTGCAATCCGTAAGCAAATGCGCTCCCAACAGCCGGTTTTGCAATCGGGGCCTAGCCATCTACAATAGCGGTATGCCGCTTAAGCTCAAAAAAACAAAGACAATTGTCGAAAAACTAGATCATAGTCGACTTACGAGCCTCATTAACAGTATGGCGGATGCTGTAATAGCCGTTGATGAAAATGCTAAAGTTGTGCTCTATAACGGTGCAGCACTTAATATTCTTGACGTAAACAGCATCAAAGTTGGCACGGGTGTTATTAAACTGCTACAACCAATTGACTCGGACAACCAGCCGGTTGATGTCCGTGAATTGATTACAGCCGCAACAATGCCAACTACGAACCGCGATCTACGTTTATCCTACAGTGACGGCAGCCTTATTAATTTGTATTTAAGTATAGCTCCCGTGCACTTAGGCTACGGTGAGAACGGCCAAAAAGGGCATGTACTACTGTTGCGCGATATCACTCGCGAAAAATCTCTCGAAGAAGAACGTGATGAATTCATCAGTGTTGTCAGTCATGAGCTACGGACGCCAATTGCCATTTCCGAAGGTAATATCAGTAACGCACAGTTCATCGTCGATAAAACAGGGGACATGGCTGCGGTCAAAGCGGCACTTAAGGAAGCGCACAGCCAGGTACTATTCTTAGCTGATATGATCAACGACCTTTCCACCTTGAGCCGAGCTGAAAGAGGGGTGTTGGTGGTTGAACCCGAGCCCATTAACGTGCACGACTTGCTTGAAGAACTTTCCAGAAATTATGCCTCTCAAGCAGCTGCTAAACATCTTAAAATTAAGCTCGAGCTAGACCCTAAACTAGAATTGCTAAACTCAAGTAAATTGTACGTTCGCGAGGTTCTACAAAACTTTATAACAAATTCTATTAAGTACACTGAGCGTGGCAGCGTGTCCATTGGCGCTCGACCACGGCCTAAAGGTGTAGAATTTTACGTTTCAGACACAGGAATAGGAATTAGCAAGAGCGACCAAGATAAAGTGTTTGACAAGTTCTTCCGTTCCGAAGATTATAGAACTCGTGTGAGTACTGGGACTGGGCTGGGACTATACGTCACCTCTAAGTTGGCGCGCTTAATTCACGCCGACATATCGCTAGAAAGTGAACTGAATCACGGCTCAACCTTCACAATATTTATACCCGATTTGGCAGTGGTCGCGAAGTAGCTGCCGACTCGTCAAAGCGCATGACCGGCAAACACACGTTGCGGCCTTTCCAATGGATTTCTCCGAACTCATAGCCATACAGTGACTTATGCAACAAATACACGTCATACAGCGCCAAAAACGGCAAGAAGATTATGCCTATAGCTATAACTCGTCCGTACATGACTCCTGTAACTTGCAAGTACACAATATAGAACAGTACATAGGCTAATGCTGCACCAGCTGCCACTGGCCACCAGCCCAAGAAGGCAGCAGTAATTGCTAGAGGCAGCGGCAGCACTAAGCAAGCTAGCTCCATAGCCGTGAGCAGGGCAGTCAACTCAGGGCGTCGGTGCAATTGCGGATATCGTGTGCGAATAGCCGTAGCTTGTTGTTGAACAGCTGGCTTTGAACTAATCAGTAAATTGCTACGCACAAAACTATAACCGTCATGACGAGCCGTTGATTTTGCAAAGTAGCTTTCGGGACTGATTGATCGACTCGTGGCTTTAAAACTACCCGCCGAAAGCAGGGATTCACGTGCAATGATCCAACAGGTACTCAGCACCGGCGGCCGGTTGAATAACCGTCGCGGCAAACTAAGT
>CAYXYX010000046.1:3906-5323 GCA_964469755.1 uncultured Candidatus Saccharibacteria bacterium
GAGTTTTGGGGCAGTACGCTCAGCATCAGCTTGTCCTTTTCGAGCATAGTCGTAATCAGCTCTCGTAGTGCCGTAACCGATACCTGCAAATCAACTCCGCAAAAAACCAGGTACTCACCACTAGAAGCCTCAACCAATTGCTGATAAGCAAAGTTCTTAGCTAACCAGTTATCGCCTGGGGCTTCACCGGCAATAAATCGTACGCCGGCGTGGGCAAAGCTACGAATAATCTCTGGGGTTCGCTTGTTCTGTGAACAATCGTCTAACACAATAATCTCTAGTTTTGGATAATTGCTAGCGACAAGGGCCGATAAGCAAGCCTCTAGATCATCAGTTTCGTTACGAGCAGGTATAAGCACACTTATGCTCGGCAAACTGGCATCGGCATAATTTTTTATAGCTTGTAATGTTTTGGTAGTTCTAAAATGACGTTGTGTAGAAGATAACAGAACGGCAGCGGTCAACACCTGCACCGCCACTAAAATGTACAAACCCGGCAGCGGCCAAGGTGACGTATTGATGCTAGGAATTGCACAGACCACCAACAGCACTTGTGAGATGCTCAATACCAGCGCAGTCCTCAGTGACACCCGATACAGATGTTCTGGCTGCATTTGATTCCGCAGCAACCGAGCATAATTACACAATTTATATACAAGAATGCCCACATACAACAATCCAAGTAGCCCATGCTCGGTGAATAGGAACAGCCCACCTAAAAATCCATCAACAACAATACCAATCCATGCCGACACGCTCCGTAGATGCCACAGCTGTTTTGTCCAAAGCAGTAAATTGGCCAGGCTAGCGCCTGCAATAATCAGTAAGGTCAGGTTCATTATCATAACTATAGCAAGTATAAGCGCGTCGTGTATATTGACCGCAAGCAATTCATCTGTTAGTCTTGACAAGTACGGCCTACAGATTCTGTAGGCTCTTTAATTTGAGGAGACAAATCGTGGCTGAAGATAAGCCGACTAAAAAACCTGCTCGACGCCTACGCGCGCCGTCCCAAACTGTGCGCGTAAAAGCCGAAAAAGCCCAAGCTAATGCCGACAAGCCGCAAAAACCGCGTCGCTTGCATAAAGTCCGTGCCGTAATCCGCAAACCATTTACATTCGTGGGCAAAATATTCAAGCACCAGCCATTCCGTTTTATTGGTCTAATTTTATATCCAAGGTTTTTACGCAATGCCTTCGCCGAACTTCCTTATGTAACCTGGCCCGACCGTAAAACCTCCCGTCAATTAACTTTTGCGGTTCTGGCTTTTGCCCTCGTATTTGGCGTGGCAATTGCCGGCATAGACTATGCGCTCGACAAACTATTCAGAACAATTTTACTCAAATAAGGAGACCCATCATATGAGCAATATTAAGCGATACGATACCACTAAACAGTGGTATGCCATTCACACCTA
>CAYXYX010000047.1:0-5213 GCA_964469755.1 uncultured Candidatus Saccharibacteria bacterium
GGAACATTGGTTAATACCAAAACAGGAACATGATCCCAGTCATCGTAGCTACGAAATTCGTACAAAAATTCAATCCCGGAGTGGCCAGTTAATTGTAGCTCCGTAATAACCAAATCGGGCTGCAGGTCATCCGATGCAAAAATAGCCGCCTGCGCAGTGGCGCACATGACAACTTTATGGCCAGCCTGTGTTAACACCGTGCGGTAGGTGTCAGCCAACACTTTATCTGGCTCTAATAGGATGATTTTCATATTAACTGAAGCTGATTATTTGACTGCATGACGGCACCTAGGCCGTGCATTTTGTTGTGCCTGGTAGTTTGCAAACGCAAATCCATGGCCTGCAAAATTGCATCGGCCACAAACACGCCCGCACCACTGCTGTGCGATATGCCAACCAGCGGTTGACGGCTATTACCAATCAGTTCACTACCGCGGCGTAAGCCAGCAATATTGAGAGCTGCGCTGTCGCTATACATGCCGGCAACGATACCGTAGCGGCTGCGATGCGCACCCAGTTGCAGGGTTAAATTGCTGCTGTCGAGCGCAGGGAGTGCTTCAATTAAAGCCATACCGAGGCTGGTGAGGGCGGCCTGCAACCCCTGTCGATTGGCTAGCACTGGGCCATAACGACCGGCAATACTGAGTTCTAAGTGAACGCCGTAAAATTTAGCAACACTGGATAATTGATGAGCTGTGTCGTACAAAACCGACGATACCGAAATCGGTTCTAGCGCCAATGATTCTTGGCCATTTTCTGCTAGGCGCACGCCTAACAAGTAGGAATCGATTAAGCGAAGGGCGGCGTCGGCCGTGGCTTGAATAGCCGCAATATCGACTTCCTGGCCAAAGGTACTGAGTTCTGCCCGACGGGCAATTTGGAGCAACGGCAACTTAAGCTGCTCGGCTAAACCAAGCAGTAATTGTTCTGACATAACCGACTCGTCAGCTGAGCGCGCGATGACCCGTCCTCCCTTACTAAACAGTAGTATAACGGAAACGTACGATTACGGCGAGAAGCTAAAATTCGGTAATATATACGTTTCGAAGTCTGGCTGGTAATTTTTTGATTCGGTAGAAATCTGTAATGTCTTATCGCGCAATGGTAACAGCACAACTGTGCCCTGCTTTTGATCAGATATTTGACCAGTCAGCTTAACACCCACCGTTTTAGGTACTTTTGGCAAAGCATATGGTGTTGCCGCTAGGCCCTCCTGTTGATCAAAAGAACTGAGTGTCTCGCTGTATGCCTGATTAAGCACCTGTACGCGAAGCGCGAAAGCGTTGTTTTCATCACCTACAGCAGGCACTACGTCAGGATGGAAATAGGCGTTCAAGCCTGCATCACTTTGATCAGAACCGTCAATATATCCACTCCATGTTTTTGGATACATAACAACGACGCTACCGTACTGTTCGGGTCCGTTGTAGGTTTTGAGTGGTGATTTGGCAAGTTCGGCATACTGCTTGTCTTTACTGACAGCTTCGGCTTTTTTACCGACAACCACCGCCTGAGCCACAATTGCGTCGGTGTTATTTTTATAATTCTGACGTTCGCCGTAAGCCCACACTCCAAATGCCAAAGCGCCCAATAAAAAGACAGTCGCTAGTATCAGTGGTAGCAATAACGCATTCACTGCCCCGTCTTGGTTATGCTTAATCATATAGATGATGGTACCACAGGCCGGGGTGGTCTGACAATTACTCGCGCGGGGCTGCGAGGGGGCCATATTCATATAGCATCACCCCTTGTTTTTCGCGAATCGGCGTCTTATGAGGCACGGCAAAAGCAAAACTGACTAATTTGACTTTATTGCTACTATATTGAACAATTTTTGTATCCAGCCGATTCATAAATCGCGGGTGTAAGAATACGAATATACCGGTGGCTGGCGGCCATTGATGGACCCAAAAATTACCCCACACTACTCGTACCTGCTTCTTAAAACGACGTGTACGTAACCAAGCGATGAGCGCTAAAAACGGGTTAAGTTCATAGCCAACAACGTACAAACCAGTCTGCGCAGCCGCAATTAACACCTTACCGTCCCCACAACCCAGCTCCAACAATGTTTCACCTGGCTTCAAATTTACAAGCTCCAACGCGGCCTCTACTTGAGGAGTTAGCGTGGGTAAATAAGGCGCACCAACCAGTAGCACCCCGCCAAAGCACAATATTACGATTAACCCGAATACGGCCAACCAGATCATCTAGTCTTGCAGTTTCGCTTTAACTTCGCTAATACGGTTTTCGGCGGATTGCAAATACGTTTCGAGCTGTTTAACGAGCGCCATTCCCCGCTCGTAAGCCGGCACAGCCTCGTCGACGCTCAGCTCGCCGGTTTGTAACTTATCGACCAAAGAGTCGAGTTCCTGAGTTAGTTCACGGTAATCAATTTCTTTTTTAGTCATATGATTATGATACCAGCTTATTGACAGTTGCCTGTATATGGCCATCTTTAAGATCAACACTGAATGATTGACCGGTTTTTAGCTGCTTAACACTACTGAGGACCTGCTGTTCACTGCGGATGATAGCGTAGCCACGCTGCAGTGCCATGGTTGGATTATAGGCTTCGAGTAGGCGGCGCTGCACATCGATGCGCTGTTTTTGGTCTACCATGAATTGCAGCCAGCCCTGCTCCAAGCGCTCGGTAACGTGTTGTAACGTTAGGCGACCATCAACCACCGTTTGCTCAAGCAGATACTGTAGCCGCTGGCGAGTTTCTTGCAGTGCGCGGAGTTCGTGCTGGCGGTCTGGCACGAGTAGTTCAGCAGCGTTACTTGGCGTGCTGGCCCGCTGATCAGCAGCTAGTTCGGCAAGCGAAATGTCGACTTCATGCCCAATTGCCACCAATGTTGGCACACGGCTGGCAGCCACTGCCCGCGTTACCACTTCGGTCGAAAAAGCGGCGAGATCTTCGGCACTGCCACCACCGCGTATTAGCACCAGCAGTTCTGGGGGCTCAGCCATGGCATTGCACTGCTCGATTGCCGCCACAATTTGCCGCGGCGCCGGTTCGCCCTGCACCTGTACATCAATATGATCCACCTGCACCCCACCCCATCGTGCGTTTAATATCTTAATAAAATCGGCATAGGCGGCTGACTGACCAGAGGCGATCAATGCTATTCGCTGCGGTGGATACGGCAATGAGCGTTTACGTGAATCATCAAACAGCCCTTCGACAGTCAGCTTGGCCTGCAATAGTGCCGCAGCCTTGCGAATAGAGCCCTCACCGGCTGGCTGCATTGACCGTACATTCATGCTGAAACCGTACAAATTGTGCAGCCGTGGAGAGGCCTGGACCTTAACCAGCATGCCATCTTCCATGGGTCCGGGCAACATGTATACTGTGCCGAAAAACTTTACGCTGGCGTTGTCGTCTTTTAGGTCGAAATACAGCCATTTACCCTTGCTGACGCGCAGATTGGCAAGTTCACCGGTTACGGTCACCGTGGGATAAGCAAATTCAAATGTTTGGTTAATGAGCGCAACCAGCTCACTAACGGCAACTTCGGGTACGTAGCCCTCCATTACAAGCCCTGTACGGTATTCTTTTCGCTACTAGACAGGTTCTTTTGGTACAAGTAATAGCCCGGTGGCAACTGGATGATAGTGTTAATTACGCGGTACATAATAACCACCGGCAAACTGACCGATGCCGGTACTCCAGCACTGGCCAAGACGGCCGTCATCAAGAACTCATAAATACCAACACCCCCAGGTAACACCGATACCAGGCCGGCAAAGTTAGCCACACCATACGCCAAAATTACCGCACCAATATTAACTCGTTCACCAAAGGCCAAAAAGACGACGTAAAGTGCCAACATTTCTGTTACATTAGCCAATAAGGCATACCAAAATGGCTTCTTAAGTTGCGGGAGGCTCTGACGTAGCAGCTTATAATTGTCATGAAAATCATCAAACATGTCACGCGCCTTAGATATGTTGATTGTCTCGGGATGCTTCGGCCGCACCACCTGAATCAATCGGTTAAGGAACTTGGTGGCGGTAGTAAATAAGTTATTAATACGCGATTTGCTCTCGACCACATAGGCAAAGGCCAGCGTGCCGACCAGCAATAGCACCGACAATGCCGTGCCAACCATGATAGTCAAGTTATTTGCTCGGCCAAAAGCTGCCAAACAGAGCATGCCAAACAATAGCAATATTTCGAACGACAAGAATGTGAGAGCTAACTTCATAATTTGTATTACCGTTGCTTTAGCGGCAGTAATTTCATCATTCTTAAGTCGCAGCCCAAAGTACGAAATGCCGGCTGCCCCACCACTTGGGAACACGTGATTTACAAAATTTAGTTCTACCGAAGCTTTTAGTAAAAACTTGTACGGTAACTTGTTGCCCACCACGCTAAACATTCCTTGGTACATCTTGGCCTGGGCGTGGTAATTTAACATTTCGATTGGGATCATTAACACCAACCACCAAATACTAACCCGCTTTAGATTTTCGATCGTATCAACAAGATCATCTCGGATGGCATAGGCCACAATCACCAGTGCCAGAATAGTGACAATATTGAGCACTAACTTCCAGCGATGTCGTAAAAAAGAACCGATTCGGTGCATATCTGACAGTATACCGCACCTAATCAGTTATACTTAAGGGTGAATATGCAAAGTTTACTTATTTTAGGTCGTCAGGCCGAGCTTGGTCTGGCTGAATTAGAAAGCCTCTACGGCAGCGCCGCCGTCACGCCTGCTGGTGATCAGGCAGCTATTGTTGATGTCGATCCTTGCCTGCTGGCCTTTGACCGCTTAGGCGGTTCTATGAAGTTCTGTAAGGTGTTAACCACGCTCGACACTGTCGCTTGGAAAGATATCGAAAAGTTTTTGATTCAAGTTTCGCCACAACATAGCGCCACCATGCCCGAGGGCAAAATGCACCTTGGCTTAAGCCTGTACGGCTTTAATGAAACACTGCAGCGCATCGAAGCAACCGGCCTAAACGTTAAAAAATCCATTCGCAGAACCGGTCGCAGCATGCGACTGGTGCCCAACAAAGCCACCGAACTAAACGCGGCCCAAGTCATTCATAATAAATTAACTTCCGCCAATGGCTGGGAGCTGGTGTTTGTTAAAAATGGCGCCCAAACTATCGTCGCCCAAACTGTAAAAGTGCAAGATATTGACGCCTACACCCGTCGCGACCGCGAACGCCCTATGCGCGACAGCCGCGTTGGCATG
>CAYXYX010000048.1:0-5150 GCA_964469755.1 uncultured Candidatus Saccharibacteria bacterium
CTCGAAGTCACTAACTTCTGGGCAGCAATATTTGCCGGCATTATTATAGGTCTGGTAAACTGGTTGGTAACGACTATTATAGAGTCCGAAGGAATGGAGAAAGCCAAGTGAGTTTTTACAATTATCTAACCATTGCTAGCATGCTGCTTATGACGCTGCTTATTTTGATTCAAACCCGTGGTGCCAGCCTCGGTGCCGGCCTAGGCGGTAGCGGTGAAGTCAACACGACACGTCGTGGCACCGACAAAACTATTTTTCAGATCACCATTGTGACGGCCGTTGTATTTGCGCTGTCGATCATACTAAGTGTCTTGAACTAACCACGGGCGGGTGGCCATGCAGTACAAACGCGTCCGACGCCTGTTTAAAAAGCAACTTCGACGCCAACAAAAGCAGGTAGAAACGTTTAGCCAATCTGCCGAAAAGGGCATGGATCGTAACGTATTTAGGCGATTTAAACGGTTGCGGCCGGTACGTCGTTTTATATTTACCTGGGTTGGTTTGATGATCTTACTGATCGGCTGTTCGGTAGCACAGCTGCAACATTTAAGTGCCTATTATAAAACATTGCAGCCAGTACCTGGGGGGATCTATACCGAAGGCATTGTAGGCTCTATTAGTAACGTGAACCCTATCTATGCTACCAGTGACGTTGACCGAAGCCTGTCGCGTTTACTGTTCGCAGGGTTATTGGCATATGACACCAATAATGAACTCGTCGGTAGCTTAGCTAGTAAGTACGTTCCCTCCGAAAACGGCCGGGTATATACAGTAACGCTAAAGCATGGTTTGGTCTGGCAAGATGGTCAACCACTTACCAGTGCTGATGTTAAGTTTACCTACGACACCATCAAAGATCCCGATGCCCGTTCACCATTGCTCGGCGCGTGGCAGAATATTCAAGTTGCCGCTCCCGACCCATTCACCGTAACATTTACGCTTCCGAGCTCCCTGGCATCGTTCCCGTATAGTCTAACCACCGGTATCATCCCCCAGCACATTCTGGGTAAAGTTAGCCCGAGCAATATGCGCTCAAGCGATTTTAATACCGTATCGCCAGTCGGTGCTGGGCCATTCAGCTGGCACGGGCTACAGGTTAGCGGCAACGACGTAACAGATGTTGAAGAGCAGGTCGCTTTACTACCATTTGCGCACTACAACCGCGGTGCACCTAAGCTTGGTGAATTTATTATGCGGGCATACATATCACAAGATCGTTTGAGCGAAGCCTACAACTCCGGGCAGCTATCGGCTGCTGCCGGCCTAGAAACAACGCCAAAATCCGTGCCAAACACCTCCCAAACGCATGATTTATTGCTTACTGCCGGCACCTATGTGTTCTTTAAGACCACGAGCGGCGTATTGCAAAGTTCAGTCGTTCGCCAGGCTTTAACCCTGGCGGCTCAACCGAGTGATATCATTGCGTCTCTCGACTACATGACGCGTCCAGTCACTGGTCCACTTTTGGCCGGACAAATGGGCAATAATAAAAAATATGCCCAAAAAACGGGTGATTTGGAGAGTGCTCAAGCTGTGCTAACACAAGATGGTTGGGTAGCCGACAAGACTGGAATCTTAGTTAAAGACGGCAAACAACTTCGCTTTGGTCTGACTGCCACCGACACCGCCGAGTATCGTATGGTGACCAAGCAGCTTCGTCAGCAATGGAAAGCTTTAGGAGTGCAACTGGATGTCCAGTTATTGTCGGCTGCCGACTATGCGACCGCTTTGGCCGGCCATGAGTATGAATCAACCCTTTATGGCATATCAATTGGTGATGACCCCGATGTATTTGTATATTGGGACGGCTCGCAAGCCGATGTACGTTCAAACAACCGCCTGAACCTATCGGAGTGGAACAATGCGACTGCCAATGCTTCACTAGAAGCTGGTCGCACTCGCCTGAATCCAGCCCTACGGACGATAAAGTACGCGCCATTTTTGCAGGCTTGGCAACAAGATAACCCAGCGCTAGGGCTGTACCAACCGCGCTACCTTTACCTTACGCGCGGCCCATTGTATGGCTTAACACAGCATTCCATTGTTAACGGAATTAACCGCTTTAATGATGTGCAGACGTGGCAGATTCGTACTGCTCGCGTGGCGCAGTAGCGTTGTTTTGATGGTTTTGAAGCCTCTTGCTCGGTGCTGAACACACTCCTACGAATGTAGTAATCTACCACATAACTACTACATTTGTCGGATTGTGATTTGGGATGAGAGGACTAGCGCACTTCGTGCTTTATCCGTTCGGCTTTCTGCCTACGGCACGTTTCACGAGCGGAATGCGCTGCGCTTTTCCTGCGAGAGCCTCACTCCAAGACCCTCTATTCGCTGGCGCTCAGGAGGTTCTTATGGCCTCGTCAGCCGAGCCAAATAAAAAGACTAGGCAGCGCCTAGTCTTTTTATTTGGTGCGGATGAGAGGACTTGAACCTCCACGTCCTTGCGGACACTAGTACCTGAAACTAGCGCGTCTACCATTCCGCCACATCCGCATGCGGGAACTGAGTCATTTTACGCGAAATAACTCCGATAGACAAGTCAACACGAACCACAAGCATTATTGGCGGGGCTATGCTATCATAGGGCGGTAACAATGTTTGGGACTACGAAGTAAAAACAGTATGAGCAAAATCGCACAATACCTTCAAGAACATTTAATCGGTGAAGTAATGACCAGTGCTGACGCACGCCGTTATTTTGCCACCGATAATAGTATTTTTAGCCTTGCACCGGCCGTGGTAGTGTACCCACGGAACGAAAATGATATTCGTAAAACTGCTCGATTTACGTGGCAACTTGCTGAGCGCGGCCGAGTTATTCCAATTACAGCCCGTGGGAACGGTACGGATCAGGCTGGTGCAGCACTTGGTAGTGGCATTATGATTGTTTTTCCGGCTCACTTAAATCGCATTTTAGAATTGGATAGTAAAAGTGGCAGTGTCACCGTTGAGGCTGGTATCAATTACGGTAAGTTGCAACAGACACTTAAAACGCACGGCCGATTCTTACCTCCATATCCGGCGAGCTATGAATATTCCACGCTCGGTGGCGCTGTAGCCAACAACGCTAGCGGCGAAAAATCTGTTAAGTACGGCGACACACGGACGTATGTTAGCAATTTGCGTGTGGTGCTGGCTAATGGCGAAGTGATCGCCACTGGACGCATAAGCAAGCGCGAACTTAACAAAAAGCTCGGCCTTAGTACCTTTGAGGGCGAAATTTACCGCTCAATTGATGCTTTGCTCGAAGAGAACCAGCAAACGGTGCAGGGTATGTTCCGTGCCGTTACCAAAAATACCGCTGGTTATGACTTACTTGATATTAAACGTCCGGATGGCTCATTTGATTTGACGCCACTGTTTGTGGGTAGCCAGGGAACGCTTGGTATTGTGAGTGAAGTTACGCTCGACACCGAAGTGTATGCACCGACGAATACTCTATTTATGGCCGGATTTGATTCGTTAGAAAATGCCCAGTTGGCCATTGGCGAACTACGCGCCAGCCACGGCAGACCAAGCACCATAGAGATGGTCGATAGTCATCTGCTTGAACAAGTGCAGGTTGCTAATCCGAATTTGATTAACGGTGTTGTGCAGCCACCATTCCCAGCGATTACGCTGTTTGTTGAATATGATGCAGCCAGTGAGCGTAACTATAAGCGTTCGGTTCGGCGTGGTGAAAAGGTATTTAATAAATATGCTACTAACTTTATTAAAGAAACTGCACCAGACCGACAAGAACAGCTCTGGAAATTACGTCAAACCTCTGCTTGGGTACTCGGTCGTAGTGATAACCGTCGTAAGTCGGTGCCGGTTATTGATGATGGCATTGTGCCCGTCGACAAGTTCGGGGAGTTCATGCAGGGTGTGTACGACTTGTTTGCTAAAGAGAAGTTGCCAGTAGCAATTTGGGGGCATGCCGGTGATGCCAACATTCACCTAGCGCCACAATTAAACCTTGGTGAAGTTGGCGATCGCCAAACGGCCTTCCGTCTGCTCGATGAGTACACTAAGCTGGTCCTATCACTTGGTGGTAGTACTAGCGGCCAAAACAACGACGGTCGTCTGCGGGCGCCTTACCTTGAACAAATGTACGGCACCGAAGCTTATGCTCTCCTCAAAAAAGTAAAGCAAATTTGCGACCCGTACGGAACACTCAACCCTGGAGTCAAGATCGGCGTGAGCCTTGATGACATTAAACCATTAGTTCGCGCTGACTTTTCACTTGAACACGCTTACGACCATCTTCCGCGCAGCTAAAAAGGGGTATACTGGGTAAATGATAGACGCCCAGCACTTAACCAAGCGTTACAAAAAGAAGCTCGCTGTTGACGACATAAGTTTCAAGGTCGAAACAGGTAAAGTAACCGGCTTTTTGGGGCCTAACGGGGCCGGTAAATCTACGACCATGCGGCTAATGCTTGGTCTCGACAAGGGTACTGGCAATACGGTATTTGATGGCAAAAAACTACATGAGTACTCCAAGCCATCACAAGTAGTGGGTATCCTATTGGAGGCCAAGGCCTTCCACCCAACTCGTAGCGCTCGGCAACATTTACGAATCCTGGCCGATGCCGGTAATATTCCCCTCAAGCGTGTCGAGGCGGTGCTTGAAGAAGTCGGTTTAACATCGGTGGCCAAAAAATCACCCGGTAAATTTAGCTTGGGTATGAGCCAGCGTTTGGGTATTGCTGCCGCACTTTTGGGCCAGCCTAAATATTTACTGCTTGATGAACCGGCCAATGGATTAGATCCTGAGGGTATTGCTTGGCTGCGGGAATTCTTGAAAGACTATGCCGATCAGGGCAATGCTGTATTTGTATCATCGCACTTACTCAGCGAAATGTCACTGATGGCCGACAATATTGTAGTGATAGGCAAAGGCAAATTGATTGCCGACACGTCGATTGCAAAATTGCTAGCAGCCAGTACTAGTTCCGGTGTCTTTACTCGAGTTGGCGATAATAAAGCCTTCGAACAAGCCCTTAAAAAGGCTGCCCTCAAGTTCCAACGACTTGACGATGGCTTACTTGTTTCAGCCAAAAAAACTGACGTTGTTGGCGCATTGGCATTTAAGACTGGTGTTCCGGTTTTTGAACTGACCCATCGTACTGCCTCACTCGAGGAAGCTTTCCTGAAATAACCGC
>CAYXYX010000049.1:0-3860 GCA_964469755.1 uncultured Candidatus Saccharibacteria bacterium
CGCTGTTGATAGCTCGTAAATAATGATTCTGATTGATCGTTTTTTGACATGCTTACGATTATACGCAGCAGCCTAAAGCGAGTCTGTATCTCAGCTTACAGACAGCCCGTATGGGCTAAACGACACCGCCAACAAAATGGCCAATCAGCGCTGTTAAGGCCATGGCCGCGCTGCCCCCGAGTAGCACGCGTAACGCTGCGATTACGCGGTGGCCGCCGCCAATATAAGCACCCACGGCGCCAGATATACCGAGCGCAATAACAGATAGAACAACGATTAATACTGCACTGCCGGAAGGCGAGACTAACGCACCAATGATCGGTACTATTGCGCCAACAGAAAACGCCGCTGCCGATGCCAGTGCAGCCTGGGCCGGGTTAGCCAGAGCATTAAAATCGATGTTCAGTTCGTCGCGGGCATGGGCTGCCAGTGCGTCATGATCATGCAGTTGTACGGCGACCTTCTTAGCAAGGTTTGCATCGAGGCCGCGCTGTTCATAGATCCAAGCTAGTTCCGCCAACTCTTCATCGGGGTTGTTTTTGAGCGAATGTTTCTCAATTGTAATATCGGCTTTTTCGGAATCTCGCTGAGAACTAACCGATACATATTCGCCGACAGCCATCGACAGGGCACCGGCCGTTAAGCCAGCAATCCCAGCCGTTAAAATCGCAGCGTCACTGGCCGAGGCCGCCAAAACTCCCAGCATAATACTGGCCGTCGAAACTACGCCGTCATTCACACCCAGTACTGCTGCCCTGAGCCAGGCTGCCCGATGAGACTTGTGCGGCTCAGAATGTGGTGATTGGTAGGTAAGCATAGTCATGTTAGGTGGCCGATACAGCGCCCGTAGCAAGCAGTGTCAGCAGCAATACGCCAAGCACGACGCGGTACACAATAAACACCGTAAAATCGTTCTTGGCTATGAACTTTAGTAGCCAGGCCACTGCAGCGTAGGCCACCACAAAACTCACAGCTGTTGCCACAATCGTAGCTGTCCAGCCAACGCCAAGGGCAATTTGATCGTATTTAGTTACGGTTTCTAGCAATCCCGCAGCTAGTAGGGCAGGAATCGACAAAAAGAATGACAGGCGAGTCACCGTGACGCGGTCAAAGCCCTTAACTAAACCGGCAGACATGGTCGCACCAGAGCGCGAAACGCCCGGAACGAGCGCCAAACACTGGGCAATGCCAATAAATAAGGTATCTTTCCAGGTTGTGTCTTTTTCGTGGCGATTCTGCTTGGCCGTTCGGTCGGCAGCCCACATGACGCCGCTCCATAGCAGTAGGGCAATACCAACCAGCCATAAACTGCGTAAATCATTCTCAATTTGATCCTTAAAGGCTAACCCAACCACCGCTATTGGCACCGATCCCAAAATAACTGCCCACCCAAACCGGTACTCATAGGCTTTACGCTTTTTGGGGTTAACAACACCGCTGAACCAACCGCTTATTATGCGGCCGATGTCCTTGCGAAAGTACAATACGGTCGCCAAAATTGCGCCAGTTTGAATAATTGCCGTAAAGGCCGTCACTGACGGGTCTGTAATAGAAAGCCCCATTAACTTTTCGGCGATCGTTAAGTGCCCAGTGCTTGAAATTGGCAAAAACTCCGTAATGCCCTCAATAATTCCCAAAATAACTGCTTGCAGTAAGTCCATACTGCTTAGCATTGTATCATTTTGCTAGTGGTTTGATATACAAGAGAAGCGACTAGCAGATAAGAGGTGCAAATAACTAAGCTTTGCTGGCTATAACGTAATAGCTGTCGTCGAGTTTATGTTGCGAGCGTCCGTACAGCAGCTCTAGCTCATCAAAGCGTTCTAGGTCTGAAGCCTGGGCAATTTCGTCGACAGTTAAGCCAGCGTCCTCTAGGACTTTGGCTGTCTCGAGGCGTGGGTGTAGCCATTCGGGGTCCCATGACATCTTTGTAACGAGCCTACCACCAGGTTGTAACACGCGGGCCGCTTCATCGGCAATATCTTGCTTATACCAACGATTTATCGGTAGGTTTAGAAGATTCGCCATGTAAACTTCGGTTGCCACGCCGTCTTTGAGTGGGAGTTTGCAAGCATCTGCTGCAACAAAATTGATGTTCTCGCCAGGTCTTTTGGTTGCGAGCTCTGTTGCAAGTTTGGTTACAAATTCACCAACTCGTTGGCCATAATGTTTGCCTTCAATAGGATCATAATTTCCGTCTCGTTTGTCTATTCCCAGATACGCCCGGTTGCCCGTAAAACGGCGTGTGCCACAGGCAGCAGCTGGCGTTAAGCCATGGCCAACTTCTACGTACAGTTCTGTGGGGAATTGATTTCTTGAGGTTGTCATAATTGGTTGCGTTTCTAAACTAGCGGCCGCTGTAACCTGGTACATACAGTGCAGTCATCGCTTCGATTGTATCAGTGGTTTGTTCAATGAGTGCCAAATCAGCTGAGCTAAGGTTGCCTTGTAAGCCAGAGGCTTCGCTTTGCTCACTGGCAGGCAAGGGCGGCCGTAGCATGTTAAAAACAGCCCCGCCATGGGTGAACTCGAGTATTGTTATCGAAACACCATCAGTAGTGTGTAGACTGGGCTCACGAGATGCTAAGTTTTCGCTGTGACCTGGCATGTGTTCATCGTCACGAGCAAAAATGTGACTTTCGATCCTGCTACCGAGCGCGGTATTGGTAACGGGGTCAGTAATAAGGTCTCTATCGGTTAAGCGGAGTGATGTGCGTTGAGTTCTGACAGAGTATCGGTGATCGCGCGAGCCTTCAGCTATTTCGCGCTGAGCGGTCGCTTGCAGGACTTTAAGTGCACCATAGCCAGTTGTATCGACTGCCTTTGGTTCTGGTTTGCCGCGGCGGGTAAGTTCAGCGTCTATCGCTCGGCCAGCGCGTCGAACAGTATTAATGTGAGTTTTTACCTCAGCGGGCAAGTGCTCAAAATCTTTGAAGCGCACTTCAATGTTAGTACGGGTTCGTTCATGCAACTGCTTTTGTGCTTCTGACATCATTTAACAATAACATAAGACAGTATATATGTCAATGTTACGAAGCGACAAAAGCAATGAATACCCACGCCGACAGTGAGAGTAGCAGGAGTGCAATACTGGCTACTTGTTGCCAGCGAGGTTCCTTGATATGCGTTTGGAATCGCCTTGGCGTTTCAGCTGGTCTTTTCATATTACAGAGGTCGAATTTTAACAGCGGTTCCATATGCGGCAACCTCGTTCATGGTGCCGCCAATATCGCCCGTATCAAAACGCATGGCCAGTATGGCATTGGCGCCTTTTTCGGCGGCAGCCTGTTTCATGCGCTCAGTCGCCTCAATGCGGCTATCGCTGAGTAGTTTAGTGTAGGCACCGATTTCGCCGCCAACGATCGATTTTAGACCGGCACCAATGCCACTAATTATGTTTCGGCTTCTAGTGAGTACACCGAACACTTCGCCGTACACCTCCACTACCTCATAGCCGGGAATATCGTTAGTAGTTACCGTTAAAATGCCGTTTTCCATGCCCAAAACCTCATAATTATAGGTTTACTATAGCAAAAAGTAGCACATATAAGAGTGATTATTGGCATAGTAATTGGTCGAATTATTTATAAACAAGGGAAGCGACAAGCAGACAAGAGGGGAATAAAAATACATGACATAACTGCGCCACAAACCCCTCTTGCTGCCTGCCGCTTACGCTGTTATCCCTCTATGAAGGGGACGAGAGCGTTGTGTCAGCGCGTGGCGAGTTGCCGACGGCTGCTGTTGCTGTGCCGACCTTGCGACTGGTCGTAGGGCATGCTGAGACCTGCCGGTGTGATGCCCACGAGCGAGTCGATCTGGCTCAGGATGTCACCGTGAGGTACCTGCGCCAGCGAAGC
>CAYXYX010000049.1:3874-5108 GCA_964469755.1 uncultured Candidatus Saccharibacteria bacterium
TTGAGGGTGCGGTTGGAGGTGCGTCGCTTGAGGTCGAAGTTGAGCTTGGTCGAGACCGTGATCTCCCCGAACATGACCGTCGCGGTGCACTCCTGCTGCTGGCTGTCCCCGTTGGTCTGTCCATCGGTGAGACCGAACTGAACGGCCTCGATGCCAGCGACAGACGTTGCCGTGGCCAACAAGTGGTTCACCACCGAGTCGGCGTTGCCGACGTTGCCGTCGACGCTGACTTCGAACCTGATCTTGCCGAACGTGTAGTTGTGTTCGGCCTGAGCACTGCTGTGCATGATCGCCTTCCTGCTCAACTTTGGCTGGGTTGCCGTTCGCGCAGTGCGAATGTGTGTATCTTTACACACAAGATGAGCAAAAAAACTGCAACGCTTGTAGCCTCATAACTCATCTTGTGTTCTCGATTATCTGCTTGTCAATGTGCTTCGCCCGGATAACTCAACACAGGCGAGGACACACGAACCAGTATATGAAGCACCGCGTGGGGTGTCTGTTAGATCTTCCACGACGCTTAGGTACAATCTAAAGCTGTTGCCCAGATGGGCCGTCTTGCGGTGGCGGCAAGCTACCTGGCAACGGTACCGGGGCCACTGGTTGCACTTGGCCAGGGAGTGGAGTAGTGCTTGGTACCGGCGCTACAGGTTGCACTTGACCAGGCATTTCGCCAGCAAATGGGGTTGGCTGTGCCGGCGAAGCGGCTTGTGGCGCAGGCAGTATCTGAATGGGTTGTTCATCATTAGGGCCCATGTGGTGACCTTGAACATCGGCGGAAGCTTTAACGGTGTACAGGTAGTTAACGTGCCCAAAACTTTGGGCTACCGATGCCAAAGCGTGTAATGCACCACCCATCGCGCCGCCCACATTGGCGATTTGGTCTAAAGGTCCGCCGGCGCCCCCGTTGAGGTACAGCTGTAGGTTAACTGTTTTAGTTTCACCCGGAGCAATAGTGAACGGTTCGCGGTTTTCGACCTCAGCGACAGCGCGAGCCATGCTTCGACTCTCATGTACACCAAGCCCGTTGCCAAGGCTCATCCCTGATTCGCGAGCTTCAGCCATTATTTCGGCTTTTACACTACTAATCGTCTGCGAACTGTCGGCTGTAAGCGTAACTGTTACGGGAATAATCTGGTTAGCTGCTACCGAGCTCGGCACTTGAATATGTAATTCCACCCCGCCGTCCATACTTTTCTTGAATTTACTGAATAAGCCCATGAATATCCTTTTG
>CAYXYX010000050.1:0-415 GCA_964469755.1 uncultured Candidatus Saccharibacteria bacterium
GGGTACGTATACGGGAACATTGTTAACTGTAAATTACAAAGCGCTGACTAATGTCGATGCAAAATCTGAGTATTTTGCTTATGGTGCTTATTCTGCTCCCGGATCGTGTGCCGCAAATCCTAGTGCTATAGGGGGTCAACAAGTATGGCACGAAGGTTCCTGCAATTACGCCAGTGGTGCAGCCTGTGATAACGGGCCTGATATACGAGGCACCAGCCCAGAATTATTAAACTTTGGCCTGAAAGCACAAAGTGACGATACTTCCAGCCAAACGGCAAGCAATAATACTACCGCGGGTAAAGCAAGCACCACTAAAAATAAAAAGTCGAATGGGGCTTCTGGCGGAGCAACTGCGACCGACCAGTCTAATTATGGCAACACAGTACCGTCATCCGGAGCCCAAAGTACAGAGGAT
>CAYXYX010000050.1:515-5061 GCA_964469755.1 uncultured Candidatus Saccharibacteria bacterium
CACCGTTAATCCATCGCCCTTCTATGACGGTAAGCAGTACGGCGCCGGTAGTGATGCTCAGACCACATTCGGGGCAGTAAAGGTCGCTAACCATGCTGTTCAAACCTACTGGGTGATTCTGGCGGGCAGTATAGTTGCCGCAGGGACTGTTGCATTCTTGCTCTGGCGGCGGCGTCAGTCATTGCCAAAGCGAGCTCGCAAACGATAGCCTAAAAGATCGCATTTACCGACCGGGATACCATTCACGAGGCTTCATACTACGTAAGCAATACTGTACAATGCTGAATATGCCAAAAGCTAAAAATAAAAAACGGCAAAATCGTATATTGTCACAATCTAAGCTATTCAAACGTCTTACGGCTGTCGTTGTTATTGCATCTGTCGCCGTAATCGGCACCACATTCATTATCCAAAGTCGAGCCGCAACTAGTGTAGCTTTCATACTAGCTAGCGATAACATCGTACAGCAGGGCGACACGGTGACTATGGATCTGGCTTTTCAAAATATTCCAGCCGGGGCTCCATATCATGTAATCGTACATGCTGGCCTGAGCGGTACTCAAAATTCGCACCCCTATTTTACGAGCTGTACCCTAGGCAGTAATTGTATCATTACTCAAGAAGAAGGCGGCTCCCAAGCTTATAGTGGCGCAACTGGTTGCGTCGTGTTGCCGCAAGCCACGGCTCAGCAAATGATTGGCAAGATAAGCTTTAGGCTCGTCTCTTCGGAAGCCTATGACTTAATTCTTTCCGGCAACGGTGCAATTTACAAGTCAGCCGATTGCTCAAATAATACCGAGATTGCTGGATATACTATTAATGAGAGATATATTGTACGGAATGGTGTGGCTCCGACTACTGCGGACTGTTATTTTGGCCTTGATAATGGTGCAAGCAGTCATTGTCCAGGTTTTAAGGAATCAAGCGAAACCCCGAGCAACAAACCCGATGGTAATGACACTAACGTTACTGGTGTTTCTGGCGGCGGGACGAAAGGCAGTTCTTCGGCCTCAAGACAGTCCTCGAGTACTACACAATCCAACCAATCTAACACAGTCCCAGCATCTAGCGCACAAGGTGACATTAAGCAGACCGCACTGACCCCGTCACCATTCTATGACGGCAAACAGTATGCGCAAGGAAGTGATGGCACCCTGAAGATCGGTAATTTTCGGGTTGCCAGTAACATTGTTAAAAACGCAAAGCTGTACTTTTTTGTTGTGGTGCTTTTGGCTGCCATAGTAGGGCTCGCTATGTGGCGTTTGTATCTGCAAAAGACAACAAAGCGCAAATAATCTGAACTATTACAATATGCTCATGCTTATGCTATAGTTGACAATAGTAAAGGGTGAGCAATGTATTTTATAGACCGAATATCGCTTGGCAAAATGCTTGCAAGAGATTTACAGCAGTTTCGCGGCAAGGATGCCGTAGTGCTATGCCTACAAGATAGCTCATTATTGACATGTCTGTCGTTGGCTATGCGGCTAAGAGCGTGGGTATACCCGCTTATATACGTTCCAGTCTATGCATCACCACTTGCCGGTAGTAAGATGCTAGGGGCGTACAATGAAGAGTCAGTTTTTTGCCAAAATCCTGACCTTGAAGTTGATGGAGATGGCGAAATCACAACAGAGCAGCAAGCGATTGTGGAAAGTCTAAAAGTTGGCGCGCTCGATGTGATTAAGCAACAGATGTCGAGTTACGAGATGAGCGTCGATAAGCACTGTTTAGAAGGTCGCGACGTGATTATTATTGGCGACGTTGTCATGAGTGGCTTACCCTTTGCGGTCGCTGCCAAATTATTAGAAGGTATTAGGCCAAAGAGCGTGACTACTATTATTGGTAATGCTACTCCAGCCGCGGCTGAAGCGGCACGCATGAGCGCCGAAAAAGTTACGATCATGGATGTTTTGTGTGGTCCCGTTTATCATGAAGACCATTATTTTGAACGACCTGATGAGTATAACGCTGAGCAGAAACATATATTAACGAAGCATGTAACTGCCTACTGGCAGTAAGAAAGAGATTACCCTATGCCACCACAGACAACAATTACCCCAAACCCCGTACAGCAAATGCCTGCATCAGCAAGTGGCAATTCATTCCGGCCCCCAAATGCTGCTATTTCGGCCACGGAACTTGAACGTGCTCGATCACTGATTCAAATAATGGCCAGCCTCTTCCACTCAAAGGTTGCTGGTCAAGAAACACTGTTCTTGAGCATGCTTGTGGCCTTGTTGGCTAACGGGCATGTGCTTCTAGAGAGTGTCCCTGGTCTTGCCAAGACAACGGCTGCCCGTACAATGGCTGACTCGATTAAGGCCAGCTTTCATCGTATTCAATGTACCCCAGATGTGTTACCGAGTGATATTTTAGGCACTCAGATTTATGACTATACTAAGGCTAAGTTTCAGACTCAGTTAGGACCCGTTCACTCTAATTTTGTTCTTCTAGATGAAATTAACCGTTCAAGTGCTAAAACCCAAAGTGCCATGCTTGAGGCCATGCAAGAACGACAGACCACCATTGGGGGGACTGTCTACAAGTTGCCACATCCGTTTATTGTTATGGCAACCCAGAACCCGATCGAGCAAGAGGGTACGTATGAACTTCCTGAGGCCCAGCTTGACCGTTTCTTACTCAAGGAAGTTGTTGGCTATCCTCAGGCAGACGATGAGATTGAGATGCTTAATCGTATTGAGTCGGGAGTTCTTGATGCTCCAGTTGACCCCGCACAAGCTATAAATCTTGAAGATTTGCTATCACTTCAGAACCTCGTTAAAAAAGTCTATGTCGACCCTGCCGTGAAGCAGTATATTGTAACCGTTATTGCGGCAACGCGTAATGCCGGTAACTTTATTCCTGCCGAACTGGCACGATACGTTGAATATGGCGCTAGCCCTCGCGGTAGCATAACGCTTATGCAAGTGGCTCAAGCCCTGGCGCTTATTAGTGGACGTGACTATGTAACCCCCGACGATGTAAAACAATTACGCTATAGCGTACTAAGGCACCGCATCATCCTGAATTTTGAAGCCGTTGCCGATAATGTTCATCAAGAGGCAATTATTGACGCAGTGTTTGCCGCCATTCAGACACCTTAAATTATGCCAAGTTTACTGCTAAAGGTCCGTAAAAAAATGAACATTGCTGCACATCGAAAGGTGCGACAGGCTCTTGAAGGCGAATACGCCTCTGTTTTCAAGGGGCGCAGTATGGATTTTGACGACCTTCGGCAGTATGTACCTGGTGACGATGTTAAAGATATTGACTGGAAGGCCAGCGCTCGAAGTGGCCAAATGCTTATTCGCCGCTATGTTGCCATCCGTAAGAACAATATATTAGTGGTGGCCGATACCGGTCGGTCTATGGCAGCAACAGCACCGAGCGGTGAGACCAAGCGTGATATTGCAGTTATGGCAGCCGGTGCAATCGTATCAGTGGCTCAACAGCATGGTAATCTTATTGGTCTTACGGCTGGCGATAGCCAACACATTAGTCACTTGCCGCTTAAAGACAGCCGTCCTCACGCAGAGCGTATTCTGCAATATATTGACCGTAACACTCGGCTCGAAGCTCCAAAGAGCGATCTGAATGCCGTCCTTGATTATGTGAGTCGAACCTCCAAAAAGCGTACCTTAATGGTCGTGGTAAGCGATAGTTTGCAAATCGGTGCTGCAGAGGAAGAGCTGCTGCGCCACCTCAGTATCCGACACGAAATGATTTTTATAGTAATTGATGATCTTGACCCGAGTGATCCTAACTGGAATAAAAAACAACTATACGATGTTAATAAAGCCGATGCTTTTATGCCGTCCTTTGTAAGATCGCAGAAAACCGTGGATTCCGCCTATCAAGCATTAATAACCACTGATTGGGCAGCGGCACAGCGTATTCTAAACGGCCTTGGGATTAGTAATATTCGGATTGGCAGCGAAGATGAAGCTGTTTCAAACGTAATTCGGGTTCTGGAGAAGCATAATCATGCTCATCGCCGTCGCTAGCGCACCTCCATACGGGTTGACTACCTATGCAGTTATTTGGCTTATTATTGGCCTGATATTATTGGTGGCTATTGCCGCATGGTACGGCGCCGTCTTTTGGCTAACCCGCAAAAAGCCTGTATCATCAATTGCCGATCTTAAGCTACTTACATCTCCGCTTGATCTGAACGCCCTAAAAGCAAAGTACATCAAAATTGTTGATGAGTACTACTTGCAATATGAACAGCACGAGGTTAGCAGGCGTGCCTTACACCGTAATTTAAGTATCGCTGTACGATATTTTGTGTATGAAGCCAATCATTTTCCGGCTCCAAACCTTACGCTGTATGACATTAGACGAGCACCTTACCCAAACTTAACTAATCTTATTAGAAAATATTACGTTGATGAGTTTGCAGTCATTGAAAGCGGAGAACCGTTACTTTCTGCTCAGGCCGCAAAAGGGGTGATACAGCAATGGGTTTAATTTTTTGGTGGATGTTAATTCTGTGGGTGCTGGCATTCGCTGGTTACGGCGGCTGGCGCTATATTATGTGGAA
>CAYXYX010000051.1:0-5041 GCA_964469755.1 uncultured Candidatus Saccharibacteria bacterium
GGCCGCGCTAATCTGATACTCTACGTCATCTTTACCAGATTCACGCAGTCTAAATTTGCCACTGGGTTGGCCGATGCCGGTTAATAAAATTGAATAGGAAGCGTCGGTATTCGAATTGAAGCTATCAAGCTTAATGCTAGACGAACCAGCGTTGACAGTCAGTATATTTGTATCGGTACGGCCCACCTCTTAATTGTAGCAGAACTAAGCATAACTAGTTTAGTGGATTGTCACTGATTTTGTGTGCCCCAGCGCATAGCCAGGGCACAGCCTTAGACGTTATAAGCCAAGCAGTTGGTGCTTTTTAGCGTCAAACTCTTCTTGAGTTAGTATGCCATCGGCTTTTAGTTGACCCAATTTTTGCAGCTCAACGTAGACATCCTCTTGTGGCGCTGGCTGTGGGGCATAAGCCTCTTGCTGTGGTGCGTCCTGTTGGGCATAGCGTGCTGATTGGCGACGGCTAACATTGTTCGAAACGGCGGTTGCGGTGCCGGCTACGACAGCTGTACGAGCGACTCCTCTTAGTAATCCTGGCATAATAATCTCCTTATGATATTAGTTAAGTTCTGCTGCTGCGTCGGGGTGTATTCGTCCTTCAGCCAATAGCACGCCGTTAGCGTTGATAAGTGCTTGCTTTAGTGGTTTTGCCCACAGCTGCTCAACAACCAGTAGACCTGCTGCGCAGTTTGGAGCTAGTAAATCAGCGACTTCATTAATGTCATCTTCGTCAATTTCTGATTCCGACTGCTTATACTTCTCAACAAATGTTACTGCGTAATCGTCCCCTAGGTCAGCTATTTCGACTTTAGTAATAGCATCATCTTTATCTCGCATAACGAGAGCTAAATCAACAAGCCGAATAACACCTTGCTCAAGTGGAGCAACCAGCGATTCCAGAATGCTACCGTCAAATTTATTACCTTCAAAACCGACGATAATATAGTCAATTGGTCCTGTCATGAATATCCTCCTTGTGCCGACGCTGAATGCTCGGTAGTTAGTAATGTATAGGCTCCATCTAGTCCTACATATAGTGTACGCCTTTGGGCAGCTCTGGAGAATACCAAAGCAGAAGATGCTGAGACGTTATGTTGGTATTGACATTGAATAAAAAAGTAGTATAATAAATAATTATCTGCTGGTGGCAGGTTTTGGAAGTCAAAATGGCTTTAGTAGGAGCAAGAAACTAATGACTAACAGTGAAGCACTTATTGCAATCGCAGTTTTTAGCATGGTCATGTCGCATGCCTTTTATATGCTGAAGTGGTTGCATGGCGTCATGAAAGCTTCGAACGCCCGCTACCGCAATCAAACACTCAGTCTAATCGAGCAACAAATTAAAGACGCATAGTGAAAGCCCGAGCTGTCAGGGGGCTAAAGTTCGGGGTCCGAAAGTCGCTCAATAGGAACAGTACCCGTTTCCGTAACTTCTGCTTGGGTCTTTTGATCTGGTAATCCTTGTGTGCGTAGACCGGCTTCGCCTTGACTGGCTTGCGTAAAACCGGCGCGTGCTGAATCGCGGACATCTTTAGCATAATCAGTCGCTTCATGAACAAAGAGGCGAGCAACTGCCATACAGCGCGAGTATTTGGTAGATAATGATTCGTGGGTCATCTTTTTATTATAGCAAAAAACAATCGGATTGTCAAGTTGTTAAAGGATGCGCTTTAAGCTGTGAAGGCTTGGCAGCTTTGTTGCTACGCTGTTTGTTCCAAGATATCTTGGTTTCGAGTGCGTGGTTGGGTAAAACGGCGACGCTGCTTGCTGCTCTTAACTGGTACTGGCATTAGCCGGTTCACGCCTTTGCTGAGTTCACGTGGGCGCCGGCCTTTTTTATATTCTACAGTAGTCTCTGTACCGTGGACGACCGATTCAGCGGCAGCAGCTAGTAGTTCTGCCTTGCGTTCTGCTTTGCGTTCTCGTTTTTCCTCTTGGCGTTGCATGGTCTCAAATACGGTATCGATTCGCTGGTATTTACCACTGCCAAATCGAATTTTTACTGGGCGGTTTTGCTCTACCTCAGCAAAGTCTTCTCGTTTAAGTTTAAAGCTTATTTCTCTTGGTACCGTTACGTAGGCGACATTATCTTTGTAATATACCTGCAGACTCGACACGTTAGTCTCATCTCGAACAATATTTATTCCTTCTGGGGCGGCCGCTAGGATAGTAGCTACTTTTTTACGTCGAGATGGTCGAATAAGGGTTGTTGGGTAAACGCTGGGAATGACGGCGTCAATACTAGCTAAATCAGTGACTTCAAGCGGTAACTCCTTAACGGAGTCTTTAACAATTTTTTGGACTAATTTTTGGAATCGTTCCTCTACACGTAGCCGAGCAAGGCTACGATCTTCTACTCCCTTGGCATGACGTAAGGCGTAAATAGCTCGCGTTGCATTTGGCGTAGCTGGGTGGAATGGGACCTTTTCTGTGGGCTTTTCTATGCGCGGGACTGCGCCAGTCATCATGGCGCGAATAATAAATTCGCGCGTTTCGATGGTTGGGGAAAGGTCGGCTTGCACTTCACCAAATGGCAGTTCGTCATCAAAGTACAATGACTGTTTTTCCATGAGCGTACCTTGTCTTGTGATGCCGTAGCCAATGCGCTTATTGGTCACCCTGTGTGGGGCGTGCTTTAAAATTTGTTCGCGGGTGACGGTGCTGCCACCGATAATGAAGCGCTTTTCGTAGTTTCCGCGGGCACGCATTCCGCGTAAGTTAAAGGCCGTTCCAACTACTAGATCGGCAGAACCGTGCAATATGGTGCTCTTTTTACCGAGCCGACGTTGGCGATCGCCTCGAATGTCGTCGTATACAAATTTGCCACGCTTGACGAATAATTCTTGCGCGCCCGTAATTTGACAGCCTACGAGCAGTTTACGCTCTTCTGCAGTGGCCTGTCGTAGGGCGGTTGGCTCGATATCTTCACGACCGGCAACCTCTTCAAAGTTACCGAGCGCACTGTAATATCGCTTGGGTAGCACGTCTTTGCTTCGTAGTAACATTTCAAATTTAGCCTCATAGTCGGCATCCCCACTGGCTTTCAGCTCTTGCTGCTTAATGTACATTTTCGTAAATACGTCGAGTTCGAATAGCAGGTCAGAGGAGTTCTCTTTGGACATTTGTTCCTGATTTCGCCGCGTAATTAAGTAGCGTCGTTTAGTTCCCTCGGCGCTTAAAATACCTTTAGCTTGCTGGATTGAGGCCGCTGCTGCTGCCTGAAGGTGGATGGCTTCTGGATCTTCGGCATCTTCTGGTGATAAGTTACGGGCTTCGACGACCATGCGGGCTAAGGCAACGTCCAATGGTAAATCAACCATCTGTCTTCCAGCGGGGGTAATTCTGCGTTCACCTTCATCAATTGCTATGGCACCAAGCCGAGCCAAAATCTTGTAATCGTGCTCTAGGTTTTCGGCAGTCGGCGACTCCAGGAGATCGAGGTCATCGATCGTGGTGTTGGATGTATATAACTCAGCAAGGTATGTGGCGACGCTACCGGTCTGTATTGGGGGCAAGCCGTAGGCCTCTCGATCTTCAAATTTGGGAGGTGGCGGGGCATCATCTGGCGTCGCCTCAACGTACTCGCCTGGCGCTGTTCTGCCCACACGGCCAGCACGTTGATTCATTACATCCTGGCTAGAAAAGACAGTCGCAAGAATACTGACACCTCGTTCGTACAGGCCTATATTTGATTGACCGCTATCAACAACTACGTCCTTGCCGAGTGGTGTAATACTTGTTTCGCCAATTTTATTGGCAACGATATGGTGGCCATCGGCTGGGTTTAGGGCAGCCCGTTGCTCACGCGGAGACATATCGCCATATAACATATGCACTGTGTGTTTATCACGCATGCGACTCGACATGGTGGCCCAAGTTGTTTTCATGCTTGCAATACCAGATTCAAATGCTAGTACGTTATGACCTAACTTCATGTATTTTTTAGCAACTGCCGCCACTGATTCCGTGCTCACAGATCGCTTAACTGGGAAGGTTCTACCCGGCAGCGCCATGACTGGTGCTGGGTCGCCAAAATCATCTTTGAGGTATTTGGACCATCTTTTCGTGTTAATGGTAGCACTACTTATAATGAGTTTTAAATCGGGGTTTGTACGCTGAAGTCTTCGGACAAGACCGAGCATAAATATCATGGGTGTTGTTCGTTCATGAGCTTCGTCGGCAATAACGGCATCATCTGGTCGCAACTTGTTACGATTGGCCATCTTGAATAGTTTCTGTTCAGTTATGAATATCAAGCGGGCATCGGGGTGGCAATCAGAATCTGCCGCCTTGCCGGTTAGGTACCCAGCCAGGTAGGCATGTTCAGGACCAAGGTTTTTTTGGGCTCGTTCTTTTAATTCGCGGGCTGCCAAAATGCGTGGTTGCGTGACGAAAATTCGTGGGTAACCGGCCTCTAAAAGGAAGAGACCAAGTTGGCTGCTCTTGCCTGAGCCCGTTTCGCTACTAACGACAGTTGATGATGAACTCGCAACCGTATCAAGAAAGTGCTCCCTAAAGGCAGCGACGGGCAAGTGGCTTTCTCCAAGCTTGTACTTGCGCTCTTTAGTTGAGAAGTTTAAACCTTTATTGAGGGTCTGGCTGAATTCATCTTCGCCAACCGATTGCGGAGTAGGAAAATCTTCACTAGGTTGCCATTGTTGTGGCCAAGGCTGGGGCTCGAGGGAGTCGAATGTTGGTTGAGTGGTGGTCTCAACCGGAACTTGAATATTATCAAATGACTTCACATCTCGATACATACTACTTTTTGTTCCCAAAGCTCAAACAAGCTAATGTTTGTAATATAACACGCTTTATTAAAAGTATGGTGTTGTAGTTGTAGCTGCAGTGGCTTATCTGTCGAGCAGTAGTTTCACGGTGTTAAGCTGCTAGTCATTTTGACACATCAGTTGATGTAATTTGCACTTGGTATAAAAAACGTTAACAGTTCGCAGGTGCGATGTAGCCCATAATGCTACCCTGATTGCGTACCAGCGATTCTTCGACTCGACCAGTTCGTGGGTTGGCATGAATCATAACAATTCCG
>CAYXYX010000052.1:0-1647 GCA_964469755.1 uncultured Candidatus Saccharibacteria bacterium
AATATGTTGTGTTTGATTATGATGGATTGAACTACCAAACACTTATGAGCTCGTCGCCAGCCGCCAGTGCATTATTCAGCCCTAATTATCATTATGTGTATACCTTAGCGCCAAACACTTCGGGCATCACGCAATTTACCCAGACTCCCCTACTGACCGCCGCTGACCTTTAACGCTTGGGCTTAGGGCTGGTAACTCGGAACAGAACGATGATAGTACCAACGCCGATGAGTGCCACAATCACCTTACCGTAGCTGTGGCTGACAAAGTTACCCCAAAGTGTCCGACCATTACCAGCGAGCTGATCGGTGGTTGATGACGCGCTGACGGCTGCCTCGCTGGCGTCCGGGTTCGTGGTAGGATCAGGGCTGACTTGATCACCGACTATCACAAGGCGGTGTAGGCTGGTGCCTGGTGGGTCACAGGTAATCAGCGTAGCGGTCGCGGGATGCCCTTCTACAGGGTTAAGTACGCCCACTTCACCAGGATCAACAATGGTCTTACTGAACACTTTGTAGGCATAAATTTTACTGTCGCGGGTGATGTAAAAGGTGTCGCCGGGCACCAGTTGATGTAATAGCACAAAGGCGAATTTGTAGTGGCCCTTATTGAAGATGTTGTTGCTCGAGTGGCCAAAGAAAGCACTGTTACCATTTTGCCCAGGCAGCGCGGTAGTTGGATAGTGTACTACCCCTGATTCGAGTAGGTGCTGCATGGTCTCTTCATCGTTTGATGGCGCGCCAAATTGAATGGGAATTTGAACATTAATTTTGGGGATGATGATTTGCGGATCGGCGGTCGGCGCTACGGTGTCAGAACTGACGATCAATGGTGTAGCCGAGGACGTTCGAGCCGGTTGTATAAAAGGAGCAATTACGAGTTCGTTGAAAAAGCCAAACAAAAATATAAGTATTGTCACTAATCCAATTGCTAGCCCAAATAATAGGGATTGGGCGTGTTGTTTAGCAACCGATTTGGGTGGCTTTCGAGTAGTTTCACGGATATCGTGCTGTACTTGGCCGGTGGTTCGCTTGTCCTTTTTGCGGCTGGCAGTCACCCTGTTGTGACTAGCTATTTCGTTGCGTACTTCTGTCAGCTTGTGCGCGTCGTCGGCTGCTGGTTGGGTGGTTCTTTGCGCCGTTTGGCTTTCGGCGTAAAATTCCTGCCATACTTCGTGCTTTTCTTGGTCGCTCAGGCCGACATAGTAGTTATGCCACTCAGTTTGTATCTGTGCCAGATCTTTACCGGAGTTATTGAGATTGTAAATAAAAGCTTGATGCTTTGATCGAGTTTTGGTGACTTCGGCTTCTTTTTCTTCTTGGACGGCATCTGGCTCATCTGCATATATCTTGGCTAATCGATCACGAATTAAATCAGCCGCCGCATTGCTAGTGTGTTGTGGTGGCGCGGCCGTGTAGTCAGTACGTGGCATTGTATAGCCATCTTGCTTATTGGAATCTCGGTGTGGTTTGGGTGCTGTTGAATCGTCCATACTGTATTACCTGAGCCACGAGTGTAGCTCTCTGATAGTAAAGTATAGTACAATTGAGCCACGTTCCGGTAAGCGATTATGCTTACAACAGATACGAAGGCGTCTGGGCGAGTGGCGGAATTGGTATACGCGCACGACTCAAAATCGTGTTCCTT
>CAYXYX010000052.1:1657-5014 GCA_964469755.1 uncultured Candidatus Saccharibacteria bacterium
GGATTGAGGGTTCGATTCCCTCCTCGCCCACCAACTTAAAAGCACCAGCCAAAGGCCGGTCCTTTTAAGTTGGCGCGAGCCGAAGGCGAGTCGAACCCTCAGCGAGCGCAGCGAGTAGGATTCGATAGTGAGGAGCTCACACAGGAGCTTGCTCCGAGTAAGCGACGAAGATATATCCCTAAGGGATATTCCCTCCTCGCCCACACAATTGACGAATCAATATAATAGCGTAATCTAAAAATATGACTGAACCAGAAGTTTCTCTACATAACCCGCAAGATCCAGCAAAACGCTATAAAGCCATTCAAGTTGGTGGTCAGGTTCTTGTTGCTGGTCCTCAAACACGTCCTCCAATGGAGCGTGAGGAGGCTATAGTATATCGTGCACAACAGCTTTACGATGGTGTTGAAGGTTGTGTCGACATGAGCCACGTTCAAGACGTGGTTCGCGCCAACATGACCGTCGGTCAATAGCTGATCTGGCCATTATCAGGACGTACGTCTTGTAATAAAGCTTGCAGATTTAGCCCTGTCTCAAAACTTGAGTAAGTGCGCAACAGCTCCACCAAACGTAAAAGGACCAGCCGATGGCTGGTCCTTTTGCTTTTGGCGCGAGCCGAGGCGAGTCGAACCCTAACGAGAACAGTTCGGTTCGGAGTGGGTTGGTCGTTTGACTGTTCGGCGTTGATTAACGGCTAATTATTTTACACATTTTCAAGCATCATGCGATGAGCATGAGCGGCTGTGCGATCGCTAACAATTGCTTCCAATAAGTTAGTGCTTAGAACATCTAGACAGTAGGTGTCAACCGCGCTTGCGGTGCCGGTAAGTTCCCGGCCCATTGCTTGCGTAATTTCGCTATACCTGAGCTTGTCACCCTCTGTGACATCGCAGCAGCCAGATATAAGCGTGATATCAGGGTCGTAGCCAGGTTCGATACGTATTTGTTGGGGGTGGACAAACGCGGGGCTAGCACAAGCTGATTTTATTTGGGCCTTTTTAGCACCGAGTCGATTATCTTTCCCTGGCCGAAATAGTAGAGCAAGATCGTAGTTGCGATTTTTGCGAGTGCTTTGATCGTGGTGCGCAAGCGCCGGTACTGCCAGGGCCGACTCAATTATAGGACGCGTTAGTGCACCAATAACAATTCCTTCGAGCCTCAGACCTCTCTCATTGCCGTCAGCTAGTGTAGCTTGGCTCTGTATGCGGGCGTCCTCCTTGAGTGCCATTGATGTCGCCCAACGGTTTATGGCAGGTTGAAGTTCTGTGATGCAGTTCTTAGAATTACGTTCCAAAACTAACTGTATACCAATAGAAAGGGCCATGGAGCGCGATATTTCACGGTCGTTCTGTTTTGTTACTAAGTGCTCTTTAGCATCTTGTACTGTTGCTAAAAGTTGTTTTGTTTCATATCCACCCTTGCCACCTACGAGTTGCGTGCAGGTCTGACCAAACAATCTGGAAATCGCTAATGCCTTTTCGGCGAATTGCATATCTTCGGGCAGTGTTCGTTCATGTTCAGCTATCAGCTCTGTGTAACCGTTGCCCCAGGTTCGAGATGCCTTCATGGTGTCACTCATTGAGCATATTCTATACCACGAGTGCCCTATTGCAGAATACTGGTTGTGAGCGCCTCAAAACTTTTAGTAGGATTCTGTAGCCACCACACACTTGCTGCCGCGGCCGTTCGCAGTCGCCATACACGCTCTTCGGTGCCGCAGGGGGTGCTACTGACCTGTCCGCCAACGCTGACAAAAATCTGATTCAGATGGTTGGTAATAACCGAAAATTGATACGTGGCTGTAAGCTCATGAAGCGTGTCAACGGTGTGCAGCAAATCCATGTCGGAAGTGAACGGTGAAGTAAAACCTAGTCCTATGGCCAATTTTTGCAACTGGGAAAAACTGAGCACAAGTAGCGTGTTGGGGCGTTGGGCAATGAGTGATGGCTGGGAGTTACAATATTCGATTGCATCCCTTGTGAGCGTTACTTGCCCGCTATGTTTGGTTAAAAATTTTTCGAACAATATGGCAGTTTCAGAGTTACGCCCCAGATCACCGGCAAACAATACGCCGTCGGCCCAATGTGCCATCGGCAGCAACTCGCCAAGGGCGATTTGGGCAAAGCTGCCACTTGGGGTGCTGGGCGCAAATTCGCCTGCATCCAAAAAGCGCCCCACCGTTTTATGCAGTGCGTCGGGTAGTAATACGCGTGCTGAGCCAACGCCAGCCTTAAGGGCTAGCGAATAAGCTTCGGCAGGAGCCGCGAAGCCTTGGGCATTGCCACCAACAATCAATAGCTTGCCGGCATGGGCTTTGTTTTCGGGTCGGCTCCAGAGTAAATCGGGGTAAAGTGGCTCGTCGGTGGTTTGTTTATGCCAGTAATAGGTCATTACTACCAGCATAGCACCTTGGTTTAGTTCGTCGCTGCGCCGGTCGCCAAGCCGCCTAGCAGCTTTTCGCATGGGTTTGGTCCGAGCATTTGCTCGAGCTGATCAGCGTTTTCGAATGTAATTGAAACATTCGTTGACGGTGACGTGTAAGTGTAGTCAAGAATATCGGTAGTTTTACTGTACTCATTACCGGTTCCTCGTACTGTCAAAACGACGTTTTTAAGTGCGCAGCGAGTGGCAATCTGAAGTCCGTCAAGTTGAGTCACTGCATGGCCGTTAAACATAACGTCTTCTAGCTGATATCGTGGCGATAGTTCCAGGCCATCCTGCTCAACGAGTGCGGTAAAAACGGTATTTGTTTTTTCGGCCTCTTGTGATTGAGAATGCTCCGCGAATAGTGGTGCGGCTATAAATGTGCCGCCAAATATCGTCGCAATACCAATTGCGCCACCTATTTTGGCGACTGTTTCTTTATTCTTCATAGCAAATGCCTCCTAAGACATTAAAAGTTATTTGCCTTAGTCTGCGAATTGCTTAGCTCTACGCGGAAGATAACTTCCATTTCGTCTTGGGCAATGCCGTTTCGGTGATCACCAAAGTCACTTTATGCTTACCTGTGATCAGAATCTTTCGATTCCATAGCTACATTATACCACATTATGTCAATAGCGCAAGGTATGGTTCGGGGTTCAGCCATAGGTCATCATGTTCACCCGGTAAGTGTATGATTTGTAATTTGGGGTTGATTGTCTGCAAATGGTCGAGATTCGGTGTGAGCCAAGGATCTTGGCTGTTACGAACCAAAATTGTCTTTTTGTGGATAATTTCCTGCTCCAAATTAAACGTTTTAGCACGCCGACTCATGAATAGATTTTTACGGTGGTGATAAGGCAAATAAAACAAGTTATGGAGCGATTTGTATAAGTGGTAGAAAGGTTGATTGCCCGGTTTGACGGCCAGGATTAG
>CAYXYX010000053.1:0-4962 GCA_964469755.1 uncultured Candidatus Saccharibacteria bacterium
TATTGGCTTGTTTTATGACACTATCCAGCGTGGTAAGTTTGTGGCTTTGTTGCCTAGCCGTTGGGCTAGACGTGAACATATATGTAGTTTTTGTAGTGTATACCTTTGGAGTGGCCCTCGGTACAGCAGTTCCCGTGCCTGGTGGGCTGGGTGCCACTGAGGCGGCATTAATTGGTGGGTTTGTAGCCCAACAAGTTTCACCCGTTGAAGCTCTAGGCGCGGTTTTGTTGTACCGATTAGTAACTTTTTGGCTCGGCATGCTGGTTGGGATTGGTGCCACGATAGCCATGCAGTCAAAACGACTTTTACAGACACCCTAACTGCTTATGTTTATGGTTATTTGAGCTGTGACGGTACAATACTAACGTGAAGAAATACTATGCTGTCTTTGGAGTGATAGCGGTCGCTTGTGTGATCGTACTGCTGGTTCGTGGCAATAATAATACGCCGGCTCCAGCCAAAGTTGTATACAGTAAACACTATGTTGCGCTTGGTGATTCAGTTGCGGCAGGCGTGGGGCTCAAGGATTACACTGATTCCAGCGCCTGTGATCGTACAAAACAGGCTTATCCTACAAAGCTAGCTAGTAGCCTGCAATATGGACTACAAAACGTGGCGTGTTCTGGGGCTACGATTCCGGCTGGCATTATGGGCCCACAGAATGTCAATAACCTAATGGTGAAAGCTCAGTTAGCCGCCCTGTTCGCTATGCCAAAACCCGACTTGATCACGCTTACAATTGGCGCTAATGATGCTCACTGGACCCAAGTTATTCAACGGTGTTATGTTGCTGAATGCGGTTCGGATAATGATACTGCCGCCGTGAGTGCAAGCTTAGCTTTAGTGAAGGCCAATATTACCGAGTTAATGGACCGTTTGCAACAACAGTATGGAACGGCGGTGCCACGAGTGATGGTTACGGGGTATCATCAAGTTTTTCCAAGCACTGTTCCTAAGTCGTGCACCGATTTGAGTGGTATAAATGCCGGCGAAATTGCTTGGGGCCGTCAATTGCAAGCCGGTATAAACACTTCTATTTCTGAGGCGCTTAATGGCTACGAATTCGCAACATTCGTACCAATTGATTTTACGGGGCATGAACTGTGCACCGCTGATCCATGGGTACAAGGATTAAGTGACAATGCGCCGTATCACCCTAACAATGTAGGTCAAATGCAATATGCCAAACAAATAAACATGGTCATTCCACGATGATCAAAGTCACTAATGTTATTAAAACCTACGGTAAAAAAGATGCCATATTCACGGCTCTGAACGGTGTTTCGTTAGAAATACCAGATAAAAGTACGGTGTCTATCATAGGTAAAAGTGGCTCTGGTAAATCTACGCTGATGCATATTATGAGCGGACTCGATCATCCTACAAGTGGGAATGTACTGATTGACGGCATCGCCATATTTGATATGAAGCAAAAGGATATGGATGATTTTAGAGCCACCACAATAAGTTTTATTTTTCAGTCGTTCTTTGTTGAGGCCAACCAAACCTGTTACCAAAATGTAATGCTGCCTCTCGAAATCGCTCGAGTTCCCGTTGCCAAGCGCAAAAAAATGGTCAGTGACGCGTTAACAGCCGTGGATCTTTCTGAAAAGTCTAATCAGGTTGCGGCGAATTTATCGGGCGGCCAAAAGCAGCGCTTGGCAATTGCTCGCGCAATTGTGAATAAGCCAAGTATTTTGTTTGCCGATGAACCCACCGGAAACCTAGACAGTGCCACTGGTGAAAAGATTATGCAACTTCTGTTCGACCTTAATAAACGTTTGGGCTGTACGATTATTTTAGTTACACATGATGCCGAACTCGCCGCCCGTTGCCAAACCCAAATTCGCCTCAAAGATGGCCTAATAGTAGGTAGTAATAATGCGCAATATTGATATTATCCGTCGGTCTAGCCGCAGTTTGTTGAGCGCCAAAGCCCGCACGCTGCTAACGGCTTTTGCAATTGCCGTTGGGGCATTTGCACTTACGCTTACGCTGGCTGCCAGCAATGGGGCTCAAGATTACGCTAACACAATCATTAAAAATAATTTTGATCCGAGCGAGCTAATTGTAACTGCCAGCCCTGCCCTGCTAAGTGCCACCGATACTAGTAAGCCACAAGAATACAATCAGAATTTTAGCAGTGTCGCTACGGCGACTGGGGCGACTCAACAGGTTGAGATGCTCACCGATAAGGACCTAAATACCATAAATGATATTGCCGGTGTGCAGTCGATACGAGCAATTAATACGCAAAGCCTTCAGTACATTACTCGTGATGGTCAGCGTAAATATGTGGGTACCGTTCAGGCGTTTAATACGTATAGAACACCTGAACTGCTCGCGGGATCGGTTGGTCGCGCGCTTGCCCCCAAGACCATAATTTTACCTGAAGGCTATTTAAGCGCTCTAGGGTTTAAAACGGCTCAAGCAGCCATTGGCAAGACAGTGCGGCTATCGGTTCAAAAGCAGGTCGATCAATCCTCATTACTTTCATCGTACTTACAAGATGGGGCTAGTGGCGTTAACGATCAATTGACGTCTCAAAACAGCGCCGAAACGACATTTACGGTCGTGGCAGTAGCTAAAAAGCCGTCAATGTTAATTCAGCCCGGAACAGAGCTCTATCTTACCGCCAGCGAGCATGATGTCACAGAGCTTAAGGATTACGCTACAGCAGGAAGCACTGATTACCATAAATACTTATCAGTTTTCGTTAAAGTTAAAGATGGCACGGACACGACAAAGCTTAACGCAGTGCAGGCTAAGAAGGCGGGGTACGGCGCTCAGAGCGAGCTGGACACCCAAAAAACCATCACTCAAGTTATTGGTGTGTTGCAAGGAATTGTTACCGTGTTTGGACTTATAGCTGTGGTAGCATCGGTATTCGGGGTGGTTAATACCATGTATATAAGTGTGCTACAGAGGACTCGAGAGATTGGGCTTATGAAGGCGCTCGGCATGCATAAAAAAGACATCAACAAACTGTTTCTGTTTGAGGCAGGATTGATTGGCTTGCTTGGCGGGGTTATTGGAACGCTCATTGCAACTGTTCTTGGCACAGTGCTTAACCCCCTCATTTCTAAGCAATTGTCGCTTGGTGACGCAAATTTGCTTCACTTCAAGCTCAGTCAATTATTTATTCTTATTGCCGCACTGACACTTGTGGCGATTGTGGCCGGCCTGTTCCCCGCCCGGAAGGCGGCACGCCTTGATCCGATCGGCGCATTACGCATCGAGTAATCACTTTTGCCGCCTAGGCAAAATTATGTTTGTGAAAAATTTTACTGCATTAGATTGCTGGCAATTTTACAGTGCTAGCAGGAAGCACGGCGGGGGGAATCGGCGTCGCATCCAGTAATGGATAATTGAGGAGGATTACTTATGGTCAAAACAGCCGATTCAAAACCTACAAACACGCAAACTTTTATACAAACACAGCTATTAGTGTGGCAGGGCCGGCTTAAAATGGCAGCCGCCGGATTTGCTGGTATGGCCTTTGGGGTTATGGGGAGTTTTGGTTTGGCAAGCAACCTTGTTAAGCAGCCTACTCGGACGGTTAGTGTTACACCAGCTTCCAGCTTTAATGCTTGCATGGCGCCATCGGGAGCGAGTTCAGCTTTAGTTACACCGGCAGCTGCAGCGGCAAGTACCGCGGCTTATCCGCCGGCACACATGCCGGAAGGTGGTAAAGGTGGTGACATGCCATCCGGCGGCGGCGGTGGCGGTGGCACTGGTGAAAACGGTGGTGGTACGATCATTCACCAAATCATACATAGCAAAATTAGCAACACTGGACCGGATTCGAATAATACGATTGTTGCCAGTAATAACTTTGAATCTAAAGTTGTTAACAATAACAAGGTGAGTGTTAGCAATAACAATCAGCAACAGGCCGAGTCGGGCGATGCCGTGGTTTCGAACAACACTACCGGCGGAAGTGCTGATAGTGGCGATGCGACTAATAACAATGTCACCAACACCACAATCAGTATTAGCAATTAATAGACTGTAGGGCTCGACAAAAACGTCCATAAGGGCGTTTTTGTCATAATATTGTAGTACAAATGTATTGACGGGAATTATGTTAGGAACTAATATAAAAGGTATGCAACATACGCAATTTCAAGAGTTAAGCAGTCTGTTTACTCGCCTTGGCAAAGGGATACACGATGAGTTTGGCCATCAATCGGTATGCGGTAGCTCAGTGCTCGACAAAACATTACGTATTGTTGGCACTGAGGATACGGTTAATATTAAGCGTATTGCGGCCTTACTTATGATTACATCTGGCGCAGCTACACAACATGTCGTAGCGCTTGAAGCCCTAGGCTTGGTGCAACGCAGTCATGGCCGAGAGGATCGCCGCGAGATTAATGTATCACTTACAAAAAAGGGCCAGCAAGCCTACTCAAAAATTCAGACAGTAACCTTACATATATTGCAGTCTGTCTTCGCAGATTTTGACGAAACCGAGATCACGCAGTTTAACCGCCTGCTCACAAAAGCCGCTAAAAAATACGAAATTAAGGAGTAAATGATGATGGAAAAGTTTGCTAATTTCATTGTAGCCAAGCGATGGTGGGTTGTATTGACTTGGGTAATTGTATCGGTTGGAGTTGTGGCTTTATCGCCAAACATTTCGACGATTCAAAGTGATGATCAAACGAGCTTTTTGCCATCTAAGTACGAATCAGTTCAAGCGGCAGCGATTGCTAAAAAGGTATCAAAACAAGCTGATGCGCCAACGGACATTATTGTTTTTAAAAGCACAAGCGGTGCGCCACTCACAAATGAACAGCAACAAAAAATTAACGCAATCGTGGCTAGTTTAAATGATAAACAACTAGATCATGTGGCCAATGTTTCAACATCTACACAGCAAATATCTACTGACGGAAGCATTCAGTTAGCCACAATTGTGTATCGAGGCAGTGCCGAGGATAAAGCTGTAATTAACAG
>CAYXYX010000054.1:0-4871 GCA_964469755.1 uncultured Candidatus Saccharibacteria bacterium
GTAAACGGGGCCGTTAGTGAGTTTGGAGAGCTTACTGATACTGCCAAATAAAATTCGGGGGTATAAGGCTCCCCAATATGGTGGATCTACAAATCGGCAAGGGCCGGCAACGGCAATAACTTCTGGGTTGGTAAAACCTTCGGCAATGGTCGATAGCCACGTAGGGCTGAAAGTTGTGTCGGCGTCAGTCGAAACAATGATTTCGCCTTTGGCGGCCTTGGTGCCTTTTTGACGAGCCCAACAGACGCCAGGATTTTTGGCAGACACAACGCGTGCCCCGTAGCTTTCTGCTATTGAGACCGTAGCATCCGTACTATTATTGTCGGCAACAATAATATCGTATCGACCGGTGTAGTCTTGTTTTAGCAGTGATTGCAGGGTTGGGCCTAAGTAGTCCTCCTCGTTAAAGGCAGGCACCACCACGCTAATATGCGGCTGTTGCTGTTTCATTCAACCTTATTCTACAGCAGTAGCGTGAATATCTATGCAATTTTGCTATGGAAGGTCGCGCATAATACGGTCCAATATGGCCATGCGGACGTAAAGACCATTACCGGCCTCTTGGAAATACTTAGCCCGTGGGTCATTATCGGTCGAGGCCGGTATCTCTGATTGACGCGGTAAGGGGTGCATAATAATGGCAGTCTTCGGCATTACTTCTAGGGCGGTTGCATCGAGCACGAACTTCTCTTGGCCAATACTTAGTTTTTCCTCTTCCTTCAGGCGCTCCAATTGCAGGCGGGTCCAGTACACTACATCGGCTTCCCTTAGGGCATCATATAATTCACTAGTCTCTTCATACTTGGTGCCACTTTGTTGCAGCCTGGCTCTAATGTCATCACCGATCTGCAATTCTGGCGTTGAAACAAAGCTTATTTGGTTGTCTGGGTACTTAGAGAGTAACAAAGCTAGTGAACGCACCGTTCGGCCATGAGCCAGGTCTCCACCAATTACCACTTTAAGACCATCTAGGTGTCCTTGTTCCTTTTGAATCGTGTACATGTCTAGCACGGCCTGGGTTGGGTGTTCAGCCTTGCCGTCGCCGCCGTTGATAATAGCCGCCTTACTAACAGCAGCCGCCCGGCTTGCGTGCCCCTCCTCTTCTGTACGTAGGTTAATGGCGTCCACACCATACTCGTTGAATACTTTGATTGTGTCTTCGATGGTTTCACCTTTGGCAGCCGATGAAAATTTAGCGGCGTTTTCTGTACCCTCAACAGCTATCCCAAGTTTTCGGGCGGCAATCCCAAAGCTAAAACGAGTCCTCGTGGATGCTTCATAGAACATCGAAAGCATAATTCGCCCACAGTGCATTTGCATTACTTCTCGCCGATCAGCAATTAACTGATCCGTTTCTTTGAACTGGTCCGCCGCGTTAAATAGCTCGGCTAGTTGCTCAGTATCAAATTGCTCGGCCGCTAGTACATGTTGCATATGGACTCCTCATTATATTCACCACTGATTGTGAACCTCTAAGTCCGGATTGCAACCCGTCAAACAAAAAGCTGCCCCTATCGGCGAGGATAGGTGCAGCTTGTGGAGGGCCAGGAGGGACTCGAACCCTCGACACCCTGCTTAAGAGGCAGGTGCTCTAACCAGCTGAGCTACTGGCCCGTGTTCCGTGCAGTGCACTAGAAGGAGATTCTAGCAAAATACCTCTGTTTTTGCAATATGCCGCCTGGAGACTTGAAATAAGCTTATGCTTGCGGTACGCTGTCGGTAAAGATAATCAAAGGTACATCGAGCTGAAACATCGAAATATAATCGTCGTCGTACTGCTTAGCGTGATTACGCTCGGCATCTATGATCTGTACTGGCTCGTCAGCACCAAAAAAGTGCTTAATGAACGGACAAAGGTTCATGTGCCATCCATATGGCTTTTGTTTGCGCCGGTTCTTGTTCTATTTGTTGGCGCAGGGGGCATGTATGCGTTAGCAGTCACAGGCACTCATTTAGGTGGCAATTCTGCAAATATCATTGTGCTCATAGTTGAATTTGTAGCCGTCATAGCATTGATTCCAATTACATTATATTGGTACTACAAATATTCCAAGGCCGTGAGTGAATACACCAGCGGACGAGTAAGCACGGCAATGAGCTTTCTGTTACTTTGGCTAATCAGGTTCATTGGTATTGCTGTAATTCAGGATGATTTCAACGGTATGGTAGCAGCCGGTACGCAACCTTCAACTCCTGGTACCCAGCCAACTGGCCCAACTGGGCCAGTAGCAATGGCAGGGCAGGCTTATGCCTCAACGCCGCCGTTTCAGCCAATACAAGCAGGCGTAGCTGCACCGGTACAGCCTGTAGCACCAGTCTTAATGAATGATGTTACACCTCTTTCGGGGCAGCGTTCGGCGCAGGAAGAGTACGCCGAATCACTTATTGGCCCCCCCATACCACTCGCGCCGAGTGCCCCAGCGCCGTTTGTTGCACCAACGCCGCCGGTATTAGAGCCTGCACCAACCCTGCCCGAAATTGAGCCAGTGGTTGAAGAGCCAGCAACTGTAGTTGCAACCCCAGGACCAACGCCTGTCCCAATATTTATGCCGGGGCCACTACCGGAATCTAACCCAGATTCCGAAACTGTTCCAGAAACAGCACCGGCAGCAGAGCCAGAATCAGAGGCAGAGCTTCAAGTTGCCCCCGAGCCAGATGCCGATGCCAATGCGCCAGTTACCGCTGAGCCCGACGTGCAGACAGAAGATACCGAAGAAGTCCATGTTCGTGTAACTCCGTGGCAGCCACCAACTGAACCAACTGCCTAGCAACTAGGCTCGCCTCTGTTACAATAGTGTCATGAAGATATTAAACGGCCGTGACCTAGCGGATTATATTAAAGAGCGTCAAGCGCATCAGGTGCGAGCTTTGCGCCAAGCCTGGAATGTGGCTCCGAAGCTGGCGATTATCGTCACTGTCGACAACCCGGTGATTGATTTGTATGTGCGGCTCAAAAAGCAGTACGGTGCCGACATCCTGATTGATGTTGAGGTACACCGCGTATCGCAGGCTGAAGTACCGGCACTAGTTACAAAGCTGAACGCTGACGCCGCCGTGCATGGCATAATTCTGCAACTGCCCCTAGAAGATCCCATAAAAACTGATGAGCTTGTAAATATGGTTGCCCCAAACAAAGATGTCGACGCTCTTGGTAAAAATGCAATTTTTGATCCCGCCACACCCATGGCTATTATGTGGCTATTGGCCGGCTATAACATCGATTTACGCGGCAAAAAAGTACTTCTGATTGGGCGTGGCAAATTAGTTGGCGCGCCGCTCGAAAAGTTATTGCTTAATTCCGATGTCGATGTATCAGTAGCCGACCGTTCCACCCCTGACTTAGCTGCTGAAGCCGTTGAAGCCGACGTCATTATTACCGCCACCGGCAGCCCAGCAATTTTATACCCCGACATGATCAAACAAGGTGCCGTAGTCGTCGATGCCGGTGTTGCCAGCGAAGATGGTAAGACCGTCGGCGACGTTGCCCCCGAAGTCTTTGAACGCGACGATCTTACCCTGACACCCGTCAAAGGTGGTGTTGGCCCACTAACCGTCTGTGCACTTTTTGACAATGTTATTCGGGCGGCTCGACCAGTTAGCGACGGTCAGGAGCCAGCGTGAATATTGGCGTCTTTGACTCAGGTATTGGCGCTCGTGCCGTTGCCCGAGCCATTGAAATTGCGGTACCGGATGCCAAAATATTAGTTTACGACGATCGCAAAAACCTGCCTTACGGTGACAAAACAGCCGATGAATTACTCCTGTTGGTTCGGCCAATATTTACACGTATGGTCGCAGACGGGTGCGATGTTATTGTCGTAGCGTGCAACACGGTTTCAACAACTATTATTGGGACCTTGCGTCAAGAGTTCAGCGTGCCTTTTGTGGCTATGGAGCCGATGGTTAAGCCTGCCGCCGAGCAGACAGTCACCGGTGTCATTGCAGTCTGTGCTACACCGTCTACGCTTACGAGTGAACGCTATCAATGGCTCAAATCCACCTATGCATCAGAGGCCACCGTATTAGAACCGGACTGTTCCGACTGGGCTCAAATGATCGAAAATGATCAGATAGACGGTTACAAGATCGCTCAACGCATAACCGATGCGCTTAAAGACGGGGCGGATGTCGTCGTGCTAGGCTGCACGCATTATCATTGGATTGAACACGAAATTCGTGTGCTTTGTGCTGGTCGGGCAAAGGTATTGCAGCCGGAACGACCGGTCATTGAACAACTTAAGCGAGTGATTGCACAGCTACCTTAAATTGGTTGCCACGATCTTTATAATTCTTAAACATGCCAAAGCTGGCACAGGCCGTCGATAGTAGTACCACGTCACCTGGCTGTGCGGATGCCTGGGCGTTAGCCACGATTTCTGACATGGTTGCGCCGCCTGGTTGGTAGTTCGTAAAGCCGATAGCATCAAGCGCGGCTTTAATGCTGGTGGCTTGGTCGCCAATTAACAGAGCCGTGCGAACGTTATTGGTTGCCACGGCGGCTGCAAGGGCATCATAGCTGGCTCCCTTGTCCGAACCACCCAATACAACTATCTTTGGTGCGTCAAAGGCTTGCACGGCGACTATAGCCGTTTCGGGTGTTGTGCCAAAGGAATCGTCATAGTACTTTACACCGCGGACTTCGCGTACGAACTCTAAACGGTGCTCTAAGCCGCTAAATGCCGTAATCGCCGACTTAATAGCTGCTGCATCAGGAATGATCTGCCACGCAATCGTGGTGGCCGCACAAACATTTTGCCAGTTGTGTTTGCCGAGTAGCTTGATTTCGTTAACACTACAAATGACGGTGGAATCAATTACGATGTTGTCGTTCTGCACGATGGCTCCAGGTTCGCGCATGTAAGGAATCTTTT
>CAYXYX010000055.1:0-4842 GCA_964469755.1 uncultured Candidatus Saccharibacteria bacterium
GAACCGGTGTACGAGGTTTTGCAGACCTCTGCGTAACCACTCCGCCAAGGCGCCACGTGGAACAGCGTAAGTATAGCGGAGATGAGGCTGTGACGCTAGGCGTTAGCGCCGATTTAACAAGCAATTAATGACCTCTGGCTTGTGACCGGTCACACAGGAATGCTGTGTGTCGTACTGTTTAATGACGTCCTGTTCGGGTAAAACATATCCCCGGGTGCTCGCGGCATCTTCAATGGCATGATGACGCACGATGCGGCTATATTGCCGCCCTAGGTAAGTTCCGTAAACAACGGGACCGCTACATGACACAACGCTGCTACAAGCAGCTCCGTCAAAACCACCATAGGCAAAGAAAGCTGCTTGCTTGTTAGCTAGATCCGCGCCCAGCACGTTAACTGACAAGCCCCTACCCGGATAGCCAATGTAACTTTTAAGCACTGCTTCACCAGCGTAACTGTTGAAAGCAACCGTTGCGTAGTGGCCGGTGGCATGATGATCGCTGTGATCGCCATCAAGAATATTATTGCTGTAGTTTTGCGTACGAACTTCGGTGGGGTGGAATTTTCCCATAATATCTTTTAAAACGGCCGTTAATTCAGCATCGGTGTAGGCTGTAGTGCCGTCAATACTTGTGATACTTGGTATAGTGGCCGTGCGCAGCTTGGCCAAGCTATCGCCATTGTGGGTCGTAAAACCTTCGCCGTGTAAATTGCCATCGGGCAGATTAAGGTAAAGCAGTGTAAGATGTGGAGCACCCTGTAAAGTCGCTTGGATGATTCGCTTGCCCTGGTAGCGTGCCACACCGCCGTTCCAAACGGGAGGGATGCCGTACATGCGAGCGTAGGCTGTTTGTGAACCCGTTTGCCGGCTGACTGAGTAGCCCGTGCCAGATCCGGCATCACCCGAAGTCAAAAACACCGACATAATGCACTGCTTAGCCATAATTGAGTGCTGCAAATCGGGATTCATAAATAACAAGTCGTCATCTTCGTGCGCCACAATATTTAGTATTTTTCCCTCAGTACAGTCTGGCTTTGGTTGTGGTGCTTTGACAACGACCGGAGCGGCCACGGGCGAAGCTCTAGGCAAATCCCTTAAGCCGGAGGAATACACATACAGAGTAGCGTTTGGGTGCCCTGGGGTCGTAACGGCAATCTGCTCGGTAGGCTCACCAAATATGCGCTTTACGGCGGCAACATCGCAGCGCTTAAAGCCAGTTGGTAAAGGCTGGTCGTTCACCAAATAACCAATGCTCGTGCTACTGGATACCTGCTGCCACGCACTGCTAGCTAGTGCCACCTGTGCGGTCGTACAGGTACTCAACGGAATAATCGTGGGCCGGTTACTAGATTGTTGCCGAATGGGCGTTACGTCCCAATAATCACCAATAAGGACACCAATATGATGTTTGGAAACTTGCTGTGCCACTGACTTTTGAAACTGCGCAGTCTGTTCTAACCCGGCGCGGCCAAGGCGGTATTGATGATGACTACCAAGTATGCTCAGCGGTAACAATACGAGTAGAACAAGGCCAACGACGGTGACTCGTTGTTGCGATACTTTACGTTGGCGTAAGCTGACCGCGCCTGCTGCAAAAATAGCAAATAGCCAAATGGTCAAATAGCGGCTGTCCACAGGGTAATAATGCTCGGTGAGTATATATATGATCGTCGCGACCACGGCCGCGCCAAGTAGGATTTCGGCAATACTGGCACTGCGGGTACTCTTATGCGATTTGCGTGTGCGCCGCCATACAAATTGCCCGGTCAACAACAACATTCCCATCACTAATACAAAGTTTATGACATAGCCAAGACCATACACGCTCCGTAATGCACTTACTACTGCGCCCGGAAGACCACTCAACGTCATGTGCGCGTACACCGGATTGGCGCCAAACTGTGTCAATACAGCCAGTACTGCATACACAGCACCCTCGGCGTAGTGCTTTAGACCGCCGCCAACGCCGTACGGCGTTACGCTACTGCCATCACTAAACTGAGTAACGTGGGCCTGCTGTAACGCAATAATAAGCACCACACCCCCCAGGTAACCGAGCACCGCAATAAGTAGCCAACCAAGAATGCGCCGCGAGCGGCCGCGGCGGAGTAACAGCATAAGCCACAGCGAACCGACTAACAAAGGCATGAATAACCCGTCACTCGCCATCAAGACAGCTGCTAAAATCCCCGCAGCCCATGCCGATCGATCACGCCAGTGGCGACTGCGCACCAAAAGGGTAATAACTACCAAAAACAGCGCATATTCCACATTACGGGTAGTGAACATTGCAAAGTTAACTGGTAAAAATACGCCTGGAGCCGCTTGAGCCGGAATCATTAACAATACTGACGACAATGCCAAGAACCATAAGCTCAAGACGGCCGGCCGACGCTCAATTGTAGACAGTAGCCATGCTAAAGCAGCCACTGGTGCCAAGGCGCACAGTACGCTCAGTACTGTTACGGCCAGTGTGCTGTTGCTAAAAGCAGCCGCTAAAGCAAACAACGGCCATTTGAGCAAAAAGGTGTGGGCACTCGGGAAGGTCGCTTGGCTGAATACCTTACCCGATTCAAACAAGTAACTATCTATGAGCTGATCGGCGTTATAGTTTTGTAATTTTACAGATAAGATTGCCCAAAATATACTGGTAGCCAGTAGTACGGCCGCCGATACCATAAGTAATACGTGACGAGCGCGAACTGATCTAGTTAAGGAACGGAATTTACGAACAATCATTAGCCTTAATTATGCCTTAAAACAGCTATGAAACAAGCTCCGGCGCCCCTTTAAAGATCGCTGTTTTATATATGTAGAAGTTCCAGATTACGGTAATGCCCAACGCCAGCGTTCGCACCACGATCGTTGGCAACACATTTTGCAGTAACGCGGTCATAAGCAAGCTGAAGCCAAAGTTAAACAGCACCAAGCCAACTACGGCTAAAAGTTGCAGCCCCACCACCTTGCGCTGCATACGTTTATCGCCAAACGTCACCAATTTTTGCAACACGAACGACACCGCCGTACCAACAATAAAGGCAATTCCCACTGCTCGCACCGCCGATTGGCCCTGCGCCTGTGCAATCACAATCACCAACAATTCCAGTAAATACACCGAGCCACCCACAATCAAATAGCGCACTGCCGGCCGAGCCAACAGGTTTTTTAAGGTATTCATGCTCCCATAATAACAGCAATACCCCCGTTTTAGATTCATAGGTCTTGTCAAACCCGTATCTGTTACAGTATACTATGGACTGCTCATGCGGGTCTAGCTCAGTTGTTTAGAGCGCGTCCTTGCCAAGGACGAGGCCAGGGGTTAGAGTCCCCTGACCCGCACCATAAAGGACTTTTCAGTTTCTGAAAGGTCTTTTTTGTTGCCTCCACCACTGAAAATAGGGCTTATATTTTGGGTGTACAATTTTCGACTTTCTGTAACGTAGATTTTGCCTGTAAATAGCATTTGTGTACACCAATTCTTATGTGCCACTGACAAATCAAAGTACCGTCTACCTTTATCGTTCAAGAAGCCAAAGGCAAAGTCTAGGAACTCAGCTAAGTCGCTCTCGTGTTGCTCGCCTAGTACCTCTACCTTTTCCTGATTGTCCGCTATCTCAGACTTTAGCTTTTCTATAACGTCTCGTATTTCGTCGGCTATAAAGGCGTTTGAGGGGTCAGCTAGTGCAACTACCTGATTAGCAATAGCTTGTTGCTTTTCAGTGTTGATTGCCTCAAGCCTGACTATCTCACTTTTCGCCTCGTGATGTTTAGCATTAAAAGTAGATAGTAACTTAGTTTTGAGCTTCTTTACCTCTGGTTCGGGCAATATAATGCAGTCCAGTAGCTCGCTAAAGCTGTCGTGCGTATCAGAACGCTCTATGTAGCGGTTACACGTCCTACACCTGTATTTTTCATAGTGGCTGACTTTTTTACGGGGCTTGCCGTGATTGGTAGCACCATTGCTTATCGGGGCACTAGAGAAGCGTGGGTTATGTCGTTCGGCAATATCACAAGTGAGACAAGTTATTTTGTTCTGGACTTGGCTGGTGAGACTGAATGTTACATCACAAAGCATTGAGGGTATCTTATCAGCCTGGCTATAGAACGAAAAAAGGCTCCTTACACATTGAAGCCTTTTCGTTCTTTATCTGAGCTGGGGTAATTGTACCACAGATTCAGAACTAAAACATAACCACTTAATTTCTAAGTGGTGGAATAAATATGGCTGAAAATCTATGTATAAAAGTACATTATCAACAGATACAATAATTCCCTTTACAGCAAGTATATTGCTCTGTATACTGAAAGGTAAGATGAGATACACTTTTAAGGACTTCAACGCAGAATACCCAGACGATGCAGCGTGTCTAAAGGCCGTTCTGGACAACCGATACGGCGACACCTGCCCACGCTGCGGTGTGGTCGGTGTCAAATGGCACCCTATTACGGGTCGTAAGGGTTTTGTCTGCTCTGAGTGCGACCGTCATGTATACCCTTTGGCTGAAACCATCTTTCGCAAATCTGAAACCTCCCTTTGGAATTGGTTTTATGCTATTTATCAGTTCTCTGTATCAAAGAACGGTGTCTCCGCTAAGGAGCTAGAACGTTCTCTTGGCGTTACCTACAAGACAGCATGGCGCATGTGCAAGCAAATACGACTCCTTATGGAAGAAGAAGGAGACATGCTCGGTGGTTCTGGTGAGACCGTAGAAGTAGACGAAACGTACATAGGTGGTCGCCGTAAGCTCGCGCAAAAGTACCATAACAAAAGCGCAGTATTTGGCGCAGTAGAGCGTAACGGTTGGGTTACGACCGCTCATGTGAAGAGTACGGGTGCGCGTG
>CAYXYX010000056.1:0-4790 GCA_964469755.1 uncultured Candidatus Saccharibacteria bacterium
ATACGGCCGTCGCCCTCACCCTTTAATAGGTTTGGATTGACATCTTTTTGTAACGAAGCGGCTGATGTTGCCGTTCCTTTGAATACCTTGTGAATATTTAAAAAGCCCTGCGAAAACAGCAAGCCACCGGCCACAATCACAAAGGCCATGCCCACTAAGGCGCCGCGAAACACTACCGTACGGGCACTTCGCATGCGCTTACGGATAATTGGGGTCATATGGTGACGATTAAAGCCTTCGCCCTCGGGTAAAGCCATGTCTATGGGCGCCGCACGGTGACGCTGCACAAAGTCTTTGGAAGCAGCTTTAACCGCGTTCCTATAAGGCTGCGATGTTGCATCAGCTTTTTGGTTTGTTACCGGTACGAAGCCGTCCACACCTATGTTGGCGCTCGCTTTCGGTCGCGTCGGACGTTTATAATTTTCCATCACTTAGCACCCAGTATACCGACCAAACATAAGCGTGTAAAGAATTACAAACATGGTATGATTGAGGGCGATGGACGAAAATACCCCCACCACCACTGTCGCTAGCAGCGGCCGCAAAAAACACAGCGGCTTCCGTGACTTTATGTCATTTATTGGCATTCTAGCCATTGCGCTCGGCCTGGCTATAATATTGATCAGTTTTATTTTTCGCTCTTACGCCGTTGACGGTCCCAGTATGGAAACCGCTTTTCATAACGAAGACAAGTTGATCATTTGGAAAGTCCCCCGCACCATCGCCCGCATTACCGGTCACCAGTACGTGCCAAACCGTGGCGATGTAATCATTTTTAGCGAAGACAACCTAAGTGCCTGCGGCCAAGAGGGCGAACGCCAATTAATTAAGCGCGTCGTTGGATTACCCGGCGAACATGTCGTCGTAAAAAACGGAGTAATTACCGTCTATAATAAGGACAACCTGCAAGGTTTCCAGCCTGACCTTGAACTGCCATATAATAAGGACCACCACATCCCTGCCACTACCGGCAATATCGACATTACGCTTGGCGAAAACCAACTGTTCATGTCTGGCGATAATCGCCCTAACAGCTGTGACTCCCGTTCCTTTGGCCCTATCGAAACCAACCAAGTCATTGGCAAACTTGTGCTGCGCCTATTGCCGGCCAACAAGATTACTGTTTACTAAGCAACTGATTTAGGCGTCGAGTTGGCTAATAATTCGTTCTAGCTCGTCATCGGACTTAAAGCTGATTTCTAAGCGACCACCTTTGGCAGTGCGCTTAATGCTCACTTTAGTATGTAAACGGTCGCCAAGGGCTTTGGTTTGGGGCGTTTCGGTTTGGACGCGCTCTTTGGCAGCCTCTTTAACGTGTCCAGCTTTGTGGGCAGTTACAAAACGTTCGGCCTCACGAACGCTCCAACCATTCTTTATAATCGCCTGCAACAATTGCTGCTGAGCGGCAGTGTCGTCTTTAAGCGCTAAAATTGCCCGCGCGTGGCCTTCGGTGATCCTTTTTGTGTTCAGTGCGTCTTGCGCCGCTTTGGGCAGCTGCAAAAGACGAACAATATTGTTCACTGTGGAGTTGGCTTTGCCCAATTGCTTGGCAATCGCGTCGTATGCCAGGCCAAATTGTTGGTGTAAACGTTCGATACTAACGGCCTGCTCCAGAGGTGACAGGTCAACACGTTGCACATTTTCGATAATGGCGATCTCGAGTTCGGCCTGTTCTTTAAGGGTGCGCACAATTACTGGTACGGCGGTAATGTTGGCCAATTTGGCAGCTCGCCAGCGCCGTTCGCCGGCAATTATTCGGTACTTACCTGGCCCATTCGGCGCCACCACGATCGGTTGCAATATACCGTGTGTCTTTATAGATGCGGCTAATTCTTGTAACGATTCTTGGTCAAAACTACGCCGCGGCTGGTCTGCATTGGGCGCAATTGCCTCTCGCGGAACTTTTTGAATCCGCTCATCTTCGTTTAATAATATGGAGTTGTCGAACGACTGCGGAATTAATGAACCCAACCCCGCGCCTAAGCCTCTTTTTGGTGTTTGTGCCATGCACCAACTATAGCATAATTTGTGGTTGTTGCGCTGAGCTTTGTGATGGCACGGGTTTGGGTTCGGATTTGCGAGCGGGTTTGCGCTGGCATACTCGCTTATGTATTCATTAGGAGTTTTTGGCTGATCTTGGCTTTTTGGGGTACCCAACTTTGTGTTTGTTTTTTTGGCCGATTCAAATGTGCTATTAATTAACAGCACATTTTGCCACTGTGTTTTTTGGAAGGTAAAAATGCGCGCCCTGCGCGCAAAAAGTCTATCCCCGCGAAACGCGCTGGTCGATTTCTTTGGCCAAGGCTTTATAAGCCCGTGCGCCCTTGGACCATTTGTCGTAGCTACTGATTGGCTTGCCGTGACTGGGGGCTTCGGCCAAACGGACGTTTCGCGGAATAACAGTGGTGAACACCTTGTCGCCAAAATATTGTGCGACCTCGCCTTTTACCTGTTCACTGAGACTTGTACGCGAATCATACATAGTCATAAGCACGCCCAAAAGTTCCAAACCAGGATTTAAGCCTTGGCGAACTTGCTGGGTAACTTCCAATAATTGGGTCAGGCCTTCGAGAGCGTAGTACTCCGATTGTACTGGTATTATAAGGCTAGTTGCCGCTGTTAGGGCATTGACCGTCAAAAGGCTTAACGCAGGAGGGCAATCGATCAAAACGTAATCGTAATCACAAGGCGCCAAGGCTTGGGACAGTTTAAACTCGCGTTCCGGCAAACCAGCTAGGTCAAGTTCGGCGGTGGCCAGCCCCTGCCCGGTTGGCAGCACAAATACGCCCGACTCACCCGGAACAGCCAGTTCGGCGGTGGCCAGCTCGACGCTACCCAATAGAACCTCGTACGTACCGAGGCCTAAGTTATGTTTGTCGATGCCTAGACCACTGGTGGCATTACCCTGGGGGTCAAGATCAACCACCAGCACTGCTTTGCCGAGTTTAGCCAGGTACGATGCCACGTTAACAGTGGTGGTGGTTTTGCCGACGCCGCCCTTTTGATTCAAGATTGCAATAATGTGTGTCATATATGTCCTAACCATAAGCCTAACACCTTTGGGGGCTTGGCGGCAACCAGCTAAACGGGCTAATTTGTAGTTTTTTCGGGAGGCGCAAGATAGTGATACGTCATATACGACAGATCACCTATGATTTGACTGGCTTCGGGGTCCTGGCCTTTGACCATAATGCAGAGGCTGTAGTTACGTTTTGGCAGGTAAAAGATGCCGCAGTCACTTTGAACTTCATTGCTAAAGGTGCCGATTTTGTGGGCTACCGTAAGATTATCTGGTAAGAACAGCTGTAGTCGAGTTTGGTCATCGGATCGCGATAGGTAGGTTAGGATTGCCTGTGAATCATCATGGTTTAAGTAGCACGAGAAGTACACGCACTTTAAAATTGAGGTGTAGGCTTGAGCCCCAATTAGCACGTTTTCTTGAGGTGACGTAGCATAGTTGGCGTCAACAAAGCCCAAAATATTGGGTGAAGCGGTGCCTTGTTTGGTCGAAACCAAGTCGAACAGCATAAGAGCGGCGGTGTTGTCGGAATCGCGCAGGGCGTAGCTAATGGCTTCACGGTAGGTTAGCTCGTAGCCGGCACCTTTTTTATATAGATTACCAAAGCTATCGTTCAGCCACTCTTTTTTAAGTGGGATCTTGGTGTCTAGGTTTATCCTTCCCTGTTCGGCTAGCTTGTAAGCACTGACTACAAGTGGCAACTTAAGGAGTGATGCGCCTACATATTCTTGATCTTCGTTAAAGCCAATTGACGAACCGGTTGGCAAGTATTCGAAGTTCAAGCTGACTTTGTCATTCAGACCCTTATTTGTTAGGTACTCCTGGTAGTTCTTTTGGAGGGTACTAAAGTCAAGCAACGTGTCGTTCGGGTTGTCTATAAGCACACGCCGCGCCAGGAAGTTATAGTGGTCCTGCAAATGTTTTGTCTGATGATCGTTCCAGAAGGTGGAAATCACAAAACCGGCCACAAATATGACCACTACACTGAGTGCCAACACCGATAGGCGTAGCCAGTCACCTGGTCGCCGCGGCCTCCCAAACACAAGCTTTTTCATTCCTACCTAGTATACAGTATTTATCACGTTGCCAAGCGCAATTATGGGCTGGCACTAGCGGTTTGGCCGTTGCTGCCAATGACGATGTAATCGAACTGGTACTGGGGGCCATCGGCTGGTGCCTGTTTGATCATCAGTTGGTAGCCAGTGTTGGTTTTGACTAGGTATACCGGTGCGCCGACGCTGGCGTCGTTGGTTGGGCTGATGACGATGCGCGGGGTGTATTCGTATGGGCTGTGGAAGGTGACGTTGGCTAACGCCCCAGCGTTCAGTGTCTCTGGCGAGTCACCTTGGCGGGCCTTAATGGTGACGGTTAATGTGCCGGCAACGTCGGTGCCGTCGATCACTGCCAGACCGTCCATACCAGCGGCCGAACCAATTACCACTAATGGCGCATTGGAGTTGGTCAGGATGTGTTTGCCAACGGTGATGGTGGCAACATTAGTGTTGCCTTCCACGGTGAGGTCGCCGGTTATAGAAACGTTGCCGCTAACTGTTAAGTCATGCAAGCTGGTGTGACCAGAGACGTTCAAATTACCGCCAACCATAATGCTACCACTGGTTTGCAAACTCTGCGCTGTTACGTTTATGGCCTGCAGATCCTGTGATGGGTCAAAATTAGTTGGGTTAATCAGCACTTGAATCATGCCGTTCGCATCAGGGGCGGTAAGCGCATAGCCAACAATATTGCGGCTCATCGCGCGGGTCGCAACACC
>CAYXYX010000057.1:0-306 GCA_964469755.1 uncultured Candidatus Saccharibacteria bacterium
TGGCCAATTAAAGCCAATGCCGAAGCCATGCCTACCTGTGGATGCTTGTGTAACCCATATTCCTCTTCTTGCGAGTGGTGGAGTAAAATACTTTTTTCTATAATATGAAACGCCAAAAAGCCAGTTACCAGTGCTACCATCGGCGCCGTCGCCGGTATCTGTAGATGGTCCACCAGCGCGAAGATTTCTGGGAGTAAATCAAATGCTACAACGCCCAGCAACACGCCAGCGGCAAAACCCAAAATACGGTGTAAATTGTCTTTATGACGCAGCGCGAACAATCCGCCTACAAGTGTAGAAACGAAC
>CAYXYX010000057.1:316-4725 GCA_964469755.1 uncultured Candidatus Saccharibacteria bacterium
GTTAAGACTGCGAGCAACAGTGGAATCATGTTGTAAGCATACGTTTGACAGGCAATTTTTGCAAAAAAGTTGCAATTTTGATAAAATCGCCACATGCCTAGTCAAACTATTGCCCGCGCTCTCAAGCAACACCATCTAAGTGTTACAGCCCCGCGTAAACAGCTCTACGCGGTACTGAGTACGAACGAACCCCTGACAATGCAAGAACTCCAGGTTCTGCTGCCGACTATCGACAAAACTACCATCTACCGAACAGTTGCCCTGTTTGAATCAATTGGCATTGTGCAGCGCCTACAGATTGGCTGGAAATATAAGATTGAGCTTAGCAACCAGTATCAAGACCATCACCACCACATAACCTGTACAGAATGTGGGCAAACGGTTGCCCTGCCCGAAGATAGCATCATTGAAGAACAACTTAACGTACTAGCTCGAGCGCAGGGTTTTACGCCTAAAGATCACCAATTAGAAGTTCGTGGTCTTTGCCACCAGTGCGCTTAATCCTAAAGACCCGTAGCAAGCTACGGGTCTGTTCGGAAGCCTCACACTTCCTATAATCTACATTAAGCCATGAGCGCAATCAGCGCAAGCACTTGTCCACAATTAGATTGTGCTTTTTGACACAGCCGCGTCAATTCGAGCAGCTAGGAATACAGCAGCAACGTCAGAAATACGATGTCGGGCTTTAATGGTGTGCCCTGTTATATTACTGATATCACTACCAAAAACGGTTTCGACCTTGCCGCGAATCACCAACATGTCGCGCGAACCATAAATAACGTCCGCCGGCATATACAGATTCTTAATATCTTCGGCGCCCGTCTGTTGCATAATGCTATTTTCGAGGCTTTTAATAAATGGCTGCCAGCTTTCTTGTGTCAGCTCGGCGCCCACAACCTTACTGGCCATACGTTCTTTAAAGCGCTTTTTTGCTTCGCCGAAGTTAGGATTCTGACGAATCGCCCACTCATAAAACCTAAAATAAATCGCCAAACGTGCCTTGTAGCGGCGCTTTTCGGGCAAACCCTCATATAGCGGCATCTCATACAAAATAACGTGGCGGACAAGGTCTGGTCGGCGAGCGGCTAATCGTAACGCCACCAATGCTCCCAATGAGTGACCTATGAGTACTACCGGTTCTCCAAAATGCTGCCATTGTAGATTAGCAATGACGGCGTCAGTGTGAGTATCAATATCGTAGTCTGGCCACAAAGGCTTGGGTGAATCCCCAAAACCCAACAAATCAAAAGCTACTAACCTATAGTTTTTACCTTTGAGCTGTTTAACCAACGGTTGCCATACGCCCGCTGATCGACCAATACCGTGGAGCAAGACAACCGGGATCCCCTCCCCAACGTCAACCCGCTTGGCGAGACGGTAAGGCCGCCTAAGGCGCTGGTGCCAGAAGCTGTCAAATGTCATACCAACAGTATACCTACCTTTCGGCACGAACTTTTCGTGACGCCTGGAATGATACCAAAATAATAACTATGCCCACCAAACCAGTAATGGCTTCGGGGACTTCACGCGTAATGCTGACCAACAGTGCTACAGCCAAAGCTAAAATTGCGTAATGGGCACCATGTTCCAAGTAAATATAGGCGTTTAGTGCCTTATGCTCGACAAGTTGAACGGTTAGCGTTCGAACCCACAAAGCCCCCACACCGAGCCCTGCTGCAATCAAAATAACATTATTAGTAATAGCGAAGGCGCCCAGTACCCCATCAAAACTAAAGCTGGCATCAAGCAGTTCTAGATACATAAAGGAGCCAAAAGCCGCCCAACCAACCCTTTTGGCGCCAGGCGCCAACACCTTTTGTTTACCGTCCATATAAGCGATACCTTGATGGATAAGCGTATAGACTAATACGCCGCCTAGGCCGGCGCGTAGCGTAGTGGCGGCGTGATGATTTGCCGGCAATAGTGAAACGGCAATAATAACCAATGAGGACAGCAACGGAGCAAGCCACCAGTGCCCGCCTAACTTCTGTAACCGGGCTTCTAGATTTGTCAGCCATAGCTCTTCACGGTGTTTATCAAACAAAAAGTATAGTGCCAGCGTCAATAAAAACGCCCCACCAAAGGCCGAGATGGCTGGGTGGGCCAATTCCAAATAATGAGCGTAACTATCAGGGTCATTCAAAGCCAGGTCAATAACTGTGGCAAAACTCAGCCCAGCAGATACGGCAACAATCATTATAGGAAACACTAATCGCATACCGACCACCGCAATCAACATGCCAACTGTTAAAAATAGTTGGCGCCATATGTGGCTCATTGTCGACAGAATCTTGGCGTTAACAACGGCGTTATCAAAGCTAAAGGCAACCTCAATAGCAATCAAGACTACCATCGTGATACCGGCGGCCGGATTAATAAACACTGCGGCAGCGGCAATCGCGACAATCGTAATAAGTAGGGACCATTTAACTCGTAAAATTGCATCTAGCACGCCTTTAATCCTACCATGGATGCTGACGCAGTGCGGCCAGATTCATTAATAAGTAATGAAAAGAGCCGACAAAAGTAGGAATTGCTATAATAGATCTAAGATATGACAAAAACACCCGCTCAACTCGATGTTGATATTCGCTTTCTATTGGCAAACGACCGAACGCTTTTAGCGTGGGTGCGCACTGCGCTGGCCATTGAAGCTGGTGGATTAGCACTTATTCAGTTCTTTCCCGAGCACCGAATATTGGGTATTGGCCTGCTTTTTTCTGGTGCAGTAGTCGCATTGATCGGCTACAGCCGCTACCGAGCAGCCGATAGGGCAATTCGTGAGCATCGCCTACCAAATGTTGGCTATGGACCAACTGTCGAGGTCGCATTGGTGGTCCTGATCGCAGTTATACTTGGCATAGCAGAGCTCACGGTTCTACGTTAACCATAAGTTTGATCATACGGTTGACATGCCTCGTAGCAAGTGAAACTATAAGAGTATAAATTATCCCACGAAAGGGGCGCTATGAATCTGTTTGCAACTACATTACTTGGCTTCACCATTACTACACTTTGGGCAGTTATTCTGCTATTTATTTGGATAGCAATTGCCTTTTGGCCAGCTCGTGTTGCCGCTCGCAAGGGTCACAGTTTTATTTTGTTCTTTATATTTAGCATCTTCTTCTTCCCATTAGCACTTTTGGTTGCCTACTTGGTTCGTCCAGCCGGCCCAACTGTTGTCGTCTAGGTCTAACCCTCCGAGACGCCAGCCTAATCACAGCATCAAGGCATAGAATAACTAACTAAGGTCAAAGGTGCATTAAAAAACGCTATTTTGGGCGTTTTTTAATGCCTCACGAAAGGATTCATAATTAACGACCAAACATTACAATCAAGCAGCAATACGCTCAAGACCATTGGCGACAACTTTTTTAACGTTGGATCGTTAGCGAGTTTGGTAATTTGTGTTGCTATCGCTCTAATTCTAGGGCACGTCATCGCTGCCATACTACGTCGGCTGGTTAATAAAATTGGAGCCACCGCTGACCGCAGTCAAAATTTGCGCACCGTTAACCATTTGCGTCGCTACGAAACGTACATTGTGCTTAGTATTGCCATCATCCGCACCGGTTTGGTGCTATTCAGCTTGTACTTTTGGTGGCTGCTCGATCATCCGCATGGACAACCAACCGCACTTATAGGAGCTAGTGCGCTTTTGATTGTAATTATTAGTGCCTCCCTAGGCCCTGTACTGCGAGATATTGCCAGCGGCAGCGTGATGATGGCCGAACAGTGGTACGGCGTGGGCGACCACGTACGCATTGAGCCATTCATGGACATGCAGGGCGTCGTGGAACGTGTAACTCTGCGTAGCACTCGCATTCGCGGCCTTAACGGCGAAGTTATGTGGGTCAACAACCAAAACATTCAAGGCGTACGAATTACTCCTAAAGGCATTCGAACTATTGCCCTAGAAATTTTTGTAACTGACGTTGCCGCCGGCGAAAAACTGATTGCCGCCACCAACCGTCGCCTCCCCCAAGGCGCCCTGTTAATGGTTAACCCCCTCGAAATCATTGAAGTTGCTGAAGTCGGTGAAAAACTGTGGCACATTACTGCCGTCGGCGAAGTTGCTCCTGGCCGGGAATGGCTCATAGAGCACTCTGCTGTTGATCTCATAAAATCACTGGACCAAGAACGCAGCAAGCCAATCATTGAACACGGCCCCTTAGCTCGCTACGCCGACATTGAAGCCGACAAGCGCTTTAGGCGCACCATTACCAATGCTCGCAAAAAGCCGGCAGTCAGAAAATCCGTGGTAAAAAAACGTCGTCCTAGTACTAAAAAAGCTTAGGCAGCTTACGGGCAATGACAGTCGCAAGCGTCATCTCAACTATGTCGCCCTCTAGCGTTCCATTGGACTTACGAACTGATCGTGGGAACTCATAATACTTATACTCCCAGCC
>CAYXYX010000058.1:0-4719 GCA_964469755.1 uncultured Candidatus Saccharibacteria bacterium
TTCCAACTTGTTCTGCTTACATTACGATTTCTTACTTTATACCGGCTGGTGTTAGCGCCGATTGCCAATAAGGAATTCTGGACGAATCCAGGGCTCCTTACTGGGTATTTATGTGTCACAACCCCCTAATAACATTCGTCTAACAACTTATTTGCCCTAAACATTCAGTGCCGCACTACTACATTTGCATGTACTAGTGTTTTCCTAAATTGTCAGGCAAAAGTCATTAAGGTTTGGGCTCATCCGCGTTCGCTCGCCACTACTAACGGAATCATTGGTTATTTTCTCTTCCTCGGGGTACTAAGATGTTTCAGTTCCCCCGCTTACCACAGCTCCGCCCTATATATTCAGGCAGGTGTAACAAGACATTACTCTTGCTGGGTTTCCCCATTCGGAAATCTCCGGATCAAAGCTTAGTTAGCAGCTCCCCGGGGCTTATCGCAGCTCCATACGTCCTTCATCGGTATCTTACGTCAAGGCATCCTTTGTGCGCGCTTGAGTAACTTTTTACGTTTTGTCCAAATCCGAAGATTTGAACAGTGCAATTGACTAGTTATTGGTGGTTATCATTATTGCTAATGACTTCGACCAATAGCCGTTTGTCTTTTCTAATTAAACATCTCCATATTGATGTTTAAAAAATTGCTAATCTCTAATTAACTTGTTTGATTGTTAAATTACTAAACTCATGAAGGGACGCAAATATAATATATTCTTGCCTCTAGCCTTGAGTTTACGATTGAAATTTACCGGTATTTATCCCTGCGGATCTCTACCTAAACTCAAAGCTCAAGTAATAGTATCAAAAATAACGGGGGTGGTCAAGAGTCTGCTGATGCAATATTTGCTACGGTTTTACTGTAGTAGTTATCTGATTATGCATGCCTTAGCCCAAACCCCGGGCCAGCGAGTAGCCAAATTGTTGCCACAGACTGCCCAATGACGAGCTATTCCAGGCAAAATCTATCAAATTATAATCGGTAAACAGCAATTAATGTTGTAAAATTTAAATATCATAAGCATTTTCTAACTGTAGTCGCCAAAATTTGCATTACCCCATTTTTAGGTATCATGTAAGAATTTTGACAGAGCCGCTTTTTGGCTGAGCCTACTATGCGAATACGCCAAAATACTGAGCACAAAGTTCGAGGGGAGGAACAGTATGGGGAGCATCGTAGACCTATTATCACGTCACCGAAACAGCGGCACATCAGCTAGCAGTGAAGCTCTGGGCTCATTCATCTCTAACCGTTACCGTGCCGGAAAACTACTTTCCGGCGCGTTTTTATTTACCGCTTTTAGCGCCGTGATTGTAAATGGCGGCTTAACGGCTGCCCCTGCTGCAGATACCGGCAACAAAGCCGCCAGTACCCCACAGCCAGCTCCTACGCCCATGCAAGTAGCACCAGCAACTACCGACCAGACGCCACAATTAACCGCACCATCCTCCACCCCTGCCGATGCTTCGGGCGGTCTTTCTACCAACATCACAACCACAAACGGCTCAACGGAAGTTGAAGTTAACGGCAAGAAAGTCGCACCTAGCAAAGACGGATCCGTTAACAAAACGATCACCACTGACCAAGGCACCGTCCACATTAACGTTTCGCAGTCGAGTTCGGGCAACAATAGCGACTCTTCATCCGTAGATTATCAAAGCGACAGTTCATCGGAGCAAAGCGTGAACCGCGACGAATAGTAGCTTGGTCGGTCGATGCTGTCCGCCCGCCACCGGGCTGCCAACATCGGGTGATCAAGCCCGTACTTTTATTAACTTTTATACACCTGGGGAGGTATGTATGAAAAAACAACTTATTCGTGCCACAGCAGCGACGGTTATGGGCTTGAGCCTAACTGCCGGTTTCGCTTCTGCGGACACCATAACGGGCACTGGGCCTAATTCAACAAACACAACGAGCACAAGTTCTTCAACTTCAATGAAGACCAAGAATAATAACAAGGTAAAGGTGCACAGCCACAACAGCCAACACGCTAGTACTGGCGACGCACTCGCTACCAATAACACCACTGCTGGTGATGCTACAAGCGGCGGTGCTATGAATAGTAATGGCACAGGTACTGGTGTAGCTCTGACGAACACTGGCGGTTCAGGAGCACCAACTATGCCAGCAGCGAGCAGCAGCACGAACACCATTAGCAACACTGGTCCTGACTCGTCTAACACTGTCAGCTCATCAACCAACAACACCTGGAAGATGACTAACAACAACCACGTTTCGGTTGAAAACTCGAGCCACCAGAGTGCCTACTCAGGTGATGCAGGCGTGTACCACAACACGACCGGCGGTAGTGCCACTAGCGGTGATGCGAGCAACTCCAACACCACAAACACTACGGTTACTATCAGCAACTAAGTAGAGTGCTGATCCGGCTATCGCCGCCAGGCCACACCCCCGTGGCAGTGAGCAAGTCGTAGCTTCGGCTACCACTTGCTCGGCGCGAGCCGTACATAAGCCTCGTAATATCGATTGCAGACTGGAGAAGCAGCATGACCAACATCCGATCTATCATTAGCAAAGGTTTCATTACCGCCATTGTTGCCATCATGGCAGCAGTTCCCTTTGGAACATTTGCTTATGCCAGCCCAAATGTTAATGGTGACTGCACTCCGCCTGACCCTAGCTCATATGGAGCCGGCAACCACGCGCTGACAGGCTCCGATGCTGTAGCCTTTGTGTATCAATGCCCCGACCCAGATAACCCAAGCAAAGCAAATGTTGGGCTGTGGGTGAGCGAGCACTACGTATATAATCCACAAACCAATAAAAAACAACCAATTGAACAGCCAACCTACACTTATAATGATACGTCTGGTCAATATGATTACGCCACCTGGGACTACAGCCCTGCGGCCGGAGCCTACAAACTAGTAAAGCAATCAACCGCAACCCCGCCGGCGGGTGCCGTCGTCGTAGGGGCTCCTGCCCCTGCCCCAGCCGCTGCCGTCACATCGTCAGACCCGACGCCCAATACAGCTTCGGCACAACAACAATCCGCCAGCAGCAATGGCAGCACATCAGTAAACACTGACGCGACGAACGATGCCACTATTACAAATAACAGTAGCGCCGGCGTAACTAATACCATCGGTAGTGTCGCCACCAGCGGCAACGCCATAGTCCTCGGCAACACCACCGGTGGCAACGCCACGAGTGGTAATGCCGTCACCCAAGCTGATGTCATTAATATGCTGCAGTCATCCAGTAACGCCCTGGGCGGCGGAACAAATGTAGCCACTTTTACCTACACTATCGATGGTGATGTCATTGGTGATTTATTCTTTGACCCTTCACTGATTAGTAAGGTCCAGGGCGACACCTCGGTCGACAATACCCTCACAAACAATCTAACTATCAACAACACCAGTGATGCCACCATAACCAACAATCTCAATTTAGCTACAAATACCGGTGATGCCACGGTGGCCGACAACACCACCGGTGGCAGCGCCACATCGGGCAGCGCCACGACTATTGCTAATATTGTGAACAGTATTCAGTCGTCGATTACCGCCGGTAAATCGTTTGTTGGCACAGTGAACATTACCGGGAATCTTAACGGTGACATTCTGTTGCCCGCTGACTTCGTGGATCAGTTGGTAGCATCTAACGTACCAACCGTGTCCGTCACCGCCCCAAGCAGCACCAACAGTAATACGACCAACGCCAGCAACACAACAACCGTCAATAATAGCACCGACCAAACGGTTCATAACACCGTCAACTCAAGCGCCCAGTCGGGCGATGCCAGTGTTGCCGGCAACACCCAGGGCGGAACGGCAACCAGCGGTAAAGCCACCACCAATGTTACCGCCTTCAACCTTACGGGGCACAAAATTATAGCTAAGAATAGTATTCTGGTGTTCGTGAACGTACTCGGCAAATGGACTGGCCTGATCGTGAACGCTCCGGCCGGAGCCACCGCCGCCCAGCTCGGTGGTAACGTCACTCAGAACAGCACCTTAACCAACACGAGCACTATGAACAACACGACCAATCAGACCATTAATAACAACGTGAATGTATCGGCAAACACTGGTGACGCCACCGTCAATCACAATACCACCGGCGGCAACGCCCGGTCTGGTGATGCCAACACAGCCGTAAACCTACTAAACATCGAAGGCAGCACCATTCAGCTATCTGACTGGTTTGGCATTCTGTTCATTAACGTCTTTGGCACCTGGAACGGCAGCTTTGGCGTAAACACCGACGCCGGTACCGTTTTTGCCGGCAAAGGCGGGGACGAAGGTCCGACTGTTATGTTAGTTGGTAATATGAGCCAGCTGGTGCGCTACCCTGTTGCCACAACGCGCCTAGCATCTACTACGACGCACCACAGTAAATCAGCTGCAAATGGCCAAAGCACCAACCCAGCAACCGACGAATCATACATTGATGACGGCAGCGTCCTGGCGGCTCAGACCTTTAGCTCCACGACGCCGAGCGGCGGCATAAAGGCACCAAATACTCCAATCACCACGCATCAAAATAATCTGCTATTGCCAGTGATTGGCATTAGCCTCGGCTTGGCGATCCTGGCATCTGAGCGGTTTCTGACACGGAGACAGTCTTAAAGGTTTCCTGTGCCGCTCGTCTCACGCGGCCAAAGTAAAAGAGATACCTTACGGTATCTCTTTTACTTTGGTGGGCGATGAGGGACTCGAACCTCCGACCTCGTCATTATCAGTGACGCGCT
>CAYXYX010000059.1:0-4718 GCA_964469755.1 uncultured Candidatus Saccharibacteria bacterium
GCGCACGTGTCTATAAGCTATTCGACCCGTCAACTAAGTGGTTATGCCTGGAGCGCCGACATGGGCTGGGTCAATTTTGGCGGTGGCGCCGAAAACCCCGAAGGCCCTGTTGTGTCCGATGCGCTCGGCAACTTGAGCGGCAAGGCCAAAGTTGAACTGGGTGGTTATATAGACTTCAATACCAGCCCTGAAGGCGCCAATGTCAAGGTGCAGTCAGTGACTGGACAATTTAGTGGCTTTGCCTGGAGTGAAGACTTAGGCTGGATCGATTTTGCCAACGTGTCCGCACCTGGCTTTTACCTAGAAGCCGAAGCGCCCAACAACCCAGCAGCCGTCACGGCGCAGGCGGGTGCAGCTAACCTTGCCACGGGCAATTACTACAACTACGCCGACCTCGCCTTTAGCTGGACCGCTCCAGCCGACAATGCTGCTATCGGCGCACCTGCCGGTGTAGCCGGCTACTATGTCTACTGGGGTACAAATGCCGCAGCTGATCCAACCGCAGACGGAGTCTACCAAACAGGGCTGACGGCAAACTATAGCCTCGTGCCTGCCAATGATGGCCAGCGGTTCTACCTGCGTATTGTGACCGAAGACGCGTTAGGCAACCGTGCCACGCCAGCCACGCTATTTGATTACCGCTATGACATCACCAAACCAACTAACCCTGCTACGGCCACCGTCGCACCGAGTGGCTGGTCAACAACCGACAACTTTGACATGAGCTGGACGGCCGCGAACGACCCGGGGAGCGGTGCTGCTGGAGTCACGGGTTACCAATACAAACGCGCTGGTGGTGGTGACGACTGGAGTGCTGCCATACCTGGCACAAGCCTAACTGGCGTTCACGCTTACCAGACCGGACAAAATGATTGGTATGTTCGCAGCGTTGACGGTGCAGGCAACGTCGCCGACAACTACACGACAGTGAGCTATTATTACAATGGCGTTGCGCCAAGCGCCCCAGCCGGACTGACTGCCTCGCTTTCTGGAACCGTCGCAAACAGTTACACATTTAGCTGGACAGAACCGGTCAGCTCCAATGGCGTCAAGGGCTACCACTACGCAGTAAACGCCGTACCAACGGCCGCTAACACGACTTTTGCCCTGGTACGCTCGGTTGGGCCTATGACAATCGCTCCGGCCCAAAATGGCTGCAATCGGTTCTACGTTGTTGCCGAAGACAATTCAAGCCAGATCAACTGGGCAAATTACGCTACGGTGACATTTGGCTGCGGCGACAGCTTTGACGTAAGCACGCTACCAACAGGTGCGAACGCCGCGACTGACGACGCTGTCAAAAAAGCCCTCATTGGCGTGACTTCTGAGTTGTGTTACACGATCGACGGACCAAGCATCGCGACACTTAATGCTGCTAGTCTGACTGCGCCAACCGCTGGTATTAAACTGCTCGGTGGCATCCAGTTCAGCGTAAATTGTACTGCAGTTGGGGGTTCGGCTAACGTTGAACTTGCCCTAGGAACACAGTTCACGGACACTTCGAAGCTACGAGCTTACAAAGACACTGGTATGACCCTAACCGACATTACCAGCCAAGTCACCTTCACTAACAAAACAGTTAGTGGCAGTGCAAAAACTGTTCTCGGCTATCAGCTAGTAGACGGTGGTTCGCTCGATGAAGACGGTGTCGCGAACAGCAGTATCATCGACCCAATCTACATAGGTGAAGTCGCCGGTACCAGCACAACGATACCATCACCAACACCAGCAACGACTCCAACAGATGGCACGCTTGCCAATACGGGCAATAGCATCTTCGCTGCCAGCCTTGCGGCATTTGCACTACTGACTACTGCCATAATCCTGTGGCGCAAAAACCGCAAAATATACCGTCATGTGTCGTTTAGATAGCACAAATTAAGGTAGAGGATACTGTTCGTAATAACAAAACTCTGTGAAATAGCAGAGTTTTGTTATTAGGGCTATTGTCATAACATAGCACAAGTGGTATACTAAACCTATGATACTTCGAGAACACTACCTCAAGAAACTTCGTAAGCTCCGTGACCAAAATGTCATAAAGGTCATCACGGGCATCCGTCGTAGCGGAAAATCTACTTTATTTAAGCAGTTCCAAGGTGAGCTGCTAGCTAGCGGTGTCGCCGCGCGCAACATCATCGCGCTCAACCTAGAAGAACTTGAAAATGCTTCACTTCTTGACCCTCATTTGCTCAACGATTACATCATGCGGCTTATCAACCCTGGCGAACAATACTATGTTTTTCTCGATGAAATACAAAATGTCCCTAACTTTGAAAAGCTCGTTGACAGTCTGTTCGTAAAAGATTTTATAGATGTCTACATAACAGGCAGTAACGCCTACATGCTTTCCGGTGACTTGGCAACAGTACTGTCTGGGCGTTATATTGAGATAAGCATACTGCCGTTTTCTTTTGCTGAGTTTGCGCGTAGTTACAACGACACCCCCAAAGCCGAAATCTTTGCCGATTACTTTGAATATGGTGGCTTCCCAGAAGTGGCCAATTTTATCCAAAACGGTGCAAAAAGCGAAGTGTCGGACTACCTAGATGGCATATATAAAACAGTCTTGGAAAAAGACGTGAAGCGTCGGCGTGATATCCGCTCTGATTTTGATTTCACTAACATTTTAAAATTCACTATGGACAACATCGGCAGCCCGCTTTCGCCCAACAACATTGCAAATACATTAACGGCGGGCGGCAATAGCGTGAATCGCCTGACCGTCGAGAGTTACTTAGCCGCACTCGTTGACAGTTTTGTACTGTATGAAGCCAATCGCTACGACATCAGGGGCAAAAAATTACTCCAAACACTTGGCAAGTACTATTCTGTCGACATAGGCTTGTCGCGAAACATTTTAGACAAAAATCTCAAAGCCGACCGAGGCCGCTTACTAGAAAATATCGTGTACCTAGAGCTATTACGACGCAACAAAACAGTTCAAGTTGGTAAAAACGACAGCAAGGAAGTGGATTTTGTCGCTACCTCGCATAACGGGGAGATCTGCTATTACCAAGTGACAGAAACCATGCTTGGCCAGGAAACGCGCGAGCGAGAACTGTCGGCACTTCAAAACATCACCGATCACAACCAAAAAATAGTCCTCACCCTAGATATCGGCAGTGAGAGTTACGATGGCATACGGCAACTATACCTCATTGACTGGCTACTAGGAGACGTGGAGTAGACAACGACAAATATCATGCTGCCAGTGAGCAATTTTGCACTTTTTATTGACGGTCATCGCCATGCCTTTTAAAACGAAGAAAACACCGGAGAAAATTTGAGATTACATAAATAACGGGATAGCTTTAGGTGTTACTCCTTTTGCCCCCACTAAACTTACCCCAAAAAACTTGAGCGTCACCCCTCCATTTCCGATGATCCTGTTCGTAGAAGTTGCTGTTAGCCGATTGCCTTCATAATGCGGTCAGTCTCTAAGAGGATTTTGATGATTTTTTGGTAGTGGTCGAGGTCGTCGTTGCTGAGTGCGCGGCCTTTGCGGTCTTTGAGCCATTTTTGGGCGGGTTGGTAGCCGCCAATGTAAAAGTTCCAGGCTAGTTCTGGCATGTTGCCAAAATATTGCGTTTCGTTAATCCACACTTTGCCGTCGCGGTAGCTAAGCTGTTCGACCACGCCACTGCCCGCTTCGGGGAACGTCGTTTCGTAATCGATGGGCGCTTTCATAAGGTGAAGTCCGCGCAGCTCACGACCGAGTGGAACAAGTCGGTCAAATTCTGCTTGAGCTGGAATGGGTACGCGCGGGAAATCTGACTTCAGGAATTCTTTGTACTTTTCACGGTATTGCGGGCTATGTAGAATAGCGTATATATAATCAAAGATATTTTCAGGTGTTGGCTCGTCGGCAAATCGATGTTAAGATGATTGACCGCATCGCTCATAGCCTCATTTATGCGGGTGTCATTAAAGGCAAATGGACAAACGATAAGCCTGTGAAAGCACAGTTTGACGGCCTCGTGTCCACTGAATTGTTTAACCGCGCAAATCACGGCAAGCTCAGTATAGAAATCGACAGCAACAAAGAGGTAACTTTACACCATAAGCAGCCACCTGAGTGGCAATTAGTGAAACAGTCTATAAATCCTGATTTTCCGTTTAAGAAAGTAGTCAGCTGCCCCGACTGCAGAAAACCCTTAAGTGGTAGTGCTGCACGCGGTAAGCTAGGCAAATACTACCCTGCCTATCATTGCTGCCGCGATAATCACTATTTCCGAGAACCACAAGCGAAGTTTGACGCAAGTATTGAAAACGTCGTGAAAAACCTAGAAATTTCCCCAGAGTACATCGATACATTACTAGAAATGATTACGGAATCGTGGCGTGCGCAGCAGCAGCAAGGTTTGCAAGATGATCAAAAGTTACTAGAGCAACGCCAAGCCTGTGAAACGCAAATAAGGGTCACGTTAGACCGTATGAAAGTATTAACCAGCGAAACAGCCATCAAATACATGGAAGAAGATATTGTAAGTGCCGAAAAACAAATCAAAGAGTTAGATTATCAACTTGCGAATAAACGCGATAATGCCGTCGATATCGAGCTGGTGTTGCAATACGCCAGGTACCTGTTGAAACACCTGTCAGACATCATGTTTGGCCTCCGTAATCCGATTCGAAGAGCCGCCTTTTTCGGAATCATGTTTAATGAGATGCCAAGTTATGCAGATTTAGATTTTGAAACCCACAAAAATAGCCCG
>CAYXYX010000060.1:0-850 GCA_964469755.1 uncultured Candidatus Saccharibacteria bacterium
AGTGCAAGTCTTTCGCTAACTGGCTCTCACACCATAGAGGGCTGGACTAAATTTAATAACACCTTTAATACCGATGCCTCGCAAGATCATGGCGTGGTTGATAAAGGTTCATACCGTTTGTATTACGATCGTACTTCTGGAAAAATCAATTACGAAATTGCGAACGCTTCAGCTACCAGCTGGACGAAGCAAGCGGGTGGCGACACAAATAGCAGCTGGGATTTTGACGGGAAAACTATTGTACGTTCAACGGTGATACATAGTTCTAACACCTATGTTGGACTTGGCCTTGGTACCGGTGATGCCGAGGTGTGGCGATGGAACGGCACTTCGTGGACGCAAATTGGTGGCGACGGGGTGAATAGCGGTTGGGCAGACCAACAGTTTGAGGATGTACATACGCTCGCAACCAGCGGAGACACACTCTATGCCGGTCTCGGTACCAATGTAGCCGGTGATGCGGAAGTATGGAGCTGTGATCTCGCAAACAATTGTGGCGACTGGACAAAATTGGTGGCGACGGGGTGAATAGCGGTTGGGAGATACAACGGCACTTCGTGGACGCAAATTGGTGGTGATGGCTTAAATAGTAGTTGGGCGGCAAGCACGTATGAAATCGTTGCCGCGCTCGCTAACGATGGCACTAACCTCTACGCTGGTGTTGGAAACAGCAATGGCGACGGCGAAGTCTTTCGATGGAATGGCACATCTTGGACAAAAATTGGTGGTGATGGGGTGAATAGTGGATTTTCAGCCAACCAAGGTGACGGTGTTTATGCCCTTGAATATAGCGGAAGCACGCTCTACGCAGGGCTTTATGATGCCGCTGGCAACGGTACAATCTGGACAT
>CAYXYX010000060.1:860-2063 GCA_964469755.1 uncultured Candidatus Saccharibacteria bacterium
TTTCAGACAATAATGCTTTTGCTAATGACATAATATTATTTTTTCTTGATTAATATATAAGAACGCCAATGTAAAACAAAATATAAAAAAGTATGGCCAGAGTTTTATATGTTCTTCAAAGTTATAAAGGTGAACTCTACGCAGGACTTGGAAGCACCGCAAACGACGCCGAAGTATGGAAGTACAACGGTAGTAATTGGACTAAAATTGGTGGTGATAGTCTGAATAGTGGTTGGACGACTAACTTCGAAGCTGTTAATGTCATGTCGGTTTGGGGTGGAGATCTGTATGTTGGGCTCGGCATTTCGGCACAAGACGGCGAAGTGTGGCGCTACAACGGCTCGAGCTGGACAAAGGTTGGTGGCGACGGCGTAAACTCTAGCTGGTCAGCAGCGAGCAATATTGAATCTGTTCTTTCAATGACACTATACGACGGTAATTTATACGCTGGACTTGGCACCAGTGCTGGCGACGCTGATATTTGGCGGTTTAACGGCACCTCCTGGACGCAGATTGGCGGCGACGGCCTCGGCAGCAGTTGGTCTGCAACATATGAAGAAGTCTACATAATGAGGGTTTATGCAAATCAGCTTGTTGTTGGGCTTGGTAATAGTACTGATGACGCCGAAGTATGGTCTTACGACGGAACAACGTGGACTAAAATTGGTGGCGATGACACTAATGGTAGTTGGACAAGCGGTACGTACGAACGAGTTCGAAGTATGGCAATCTATAATAGTAAGCTATACGTTGGCATCGGTGATACCGCCGGTGATGGTGAAGTCTGGGAATGGAATGGCACCGCGTGGACGCAGATTGGTGGCGACGGCCTGAACTCGGGATGGAATAACACTATAGAATATGTCGGGTCATTAATTGACTATAAAGGTAAGTTGTATGCAGGCACTGGATTCACCGCTAATGCTGATGCTGCAATGTATAGCTATGGCAACAACGCCTTTCTTTCAAGTACACAAAGTTCTCAAGATACCGAATGGCACCATATTGCCGCAACATATAATGGCTCAACGATGCAACTTTATATCGATGGCATTGAAGATGCCTCAGCCGCCGCCTCGCTGACAATTCCAGATAATACAGCGCCACTCCTTATTGGCTCTACCTACGGGAGTGGTGGACGTGGCGAAACGCAAGGATACTTCAGTGGACTCCTCGACGAAGTTCGTATTAGTAATAGTGCAC
>CAYXYX010000060.1:2073-4402 GCA_964469755.1 uncultured Candidatus Saccharibacteria bacterium
AGAGCACGCACCACATTTACCACCAAGCCCTACTCGACCATTAAGCAATTCTTGACGCTTAATGACCCCCCCTACACCACCGGTGTTGAAACAATCGACAGTTTTGCAACGAACGAAAGTCTAAATGGCGGTTCTATTGAATACAGAATATCGAATGATGATGGCGCAAGCTGGAAGTTCTGGGATGGAGATTCATGGGAAAACGCAGCCACCGTCAACGATAGCTCGACTGTTGCTGAAATTAACGATAACATCAGTTCACTTGCCGTAACCTTCAATGGTATCCGTTGGCAAGCAGTGTTTGGCAGTAACGGAACCCAACGAGTCGCACTCAATACCGTCACTATCGAAGCAACTTCTGACACAGTAGATCCTTCAAGCAACGCCAGTGGCATTACCGCCACTAAGGCAAACGGTGGCTCTGCTATAACGAGTAATGCCTGGACTAACGGAAGTTCACCCTACTTTAGTTGGAACGCGGGTACTGATAATGACTCCGGTATACTCGGTTACTGCTTGTACCTCGGCCAAGACAACACTGCCGACCCAGCAACCACTAAGGGTCTTTTGGGCACTGGCCCGGTAGATACCGGTGACAACTGCCAATTTGCCGTTTCTGACACCTCAATTGATCTTTCAACAAGCGGTTATCTTGGTACAGCTCTGAGTTCTTCAAACACTCCATATTACTTACATATCCGGGCTATAGACCGTGCTGGTAACATATTTAATAGCTCGGAAACCTTCCAGTTTAGATTCGATAACACAGCCCCTAGCAACCCGGGTTTTATCACGGCTCCATCAGGCTTCATTAATACGAAAGAAGTAACTCTCACCTGGCCAGCAAGTGGCGGACAGGCCGCAAGTGATGCTAACTCAGGAGTTGATGGCTTGCAGTACAAAATTAACAATACGACCTGGTATGGAGACACCCACAGTGGCACGGGTGATACAAGCGACCTACTTTCAAACGATGGCTCATACCAAACAACGCCAAATCCTGATCATGACAATATCACCGAAGGGGTCAACACTGTCTATTTCAGAACGTGGGACCAGGCGGGCAACGTTACCACTTCATATGTCACGGCAGCACTTAAAGTTAATACCAATGGTGCACCATCTGAACCTGTCAACCTTACGGCTAGTCCAACCAGCAGTAGCTCCAATTCGTTCGCGTTTTCCTGGGATCTACCAACTAGCTATGTTGGAGATGCCAATAACTTAAGCTTTTGCTATACCGTAAATTTGTTGCCCAACAGTTCAAATTGCTCCTATACAACTACTCGTGCCCTTAGCTCTGGACCATACGCCACCCAGCCAGGTGAGAATATTCTGTATGTAGTAGCACGAGATGAATCAAGCAACATAAACTATGCCAACTACGCAAGCGTTTCATTCAGTGCTAATACGCCTGCCCCTGGAATAGCAACAAATGCTGATATTGTTGATGTATCAATAAAAACCACGTCAAATTGGCGACTTGCATTAACCTGGGAGCCACCGCAAAACGACGGCGCAGGAGTAAGTTCGTATAAAATATACCGATCAACCAACAATAATACGTTCACGTTTGTCGGTAGTAGCACAAGCACAACCTATATCGACGCTAATTTAGCGCAACAACGATACTATTACTACGTGCGAGCCTGCGACACCACCAATAACTGTAGCGCAAATAGTAGCACTGTCTCATTGGTGCCAACAGGAAAGTTTACTAATCCGGCTACACTTACAAGCGATCCTTCAGCTAGCAACATTACTACAAAACGGGCACGCGTTTCATGGACGACCGACCGAACAAGTGATTCAAAAGTATCAATTGGCACAAAGAGTGGACAATATAGCCCTTCTGAAGTCGGTAGCTCAGACCAAGTAACATCCCATGTAATTGATTTAGATAACCTCAGCGCTGGCACTACTTACTACTACATCGTTAAGTGGACAGATGAGGATGGCAACACTGGTACGAGTCAAGAATTCACCTTTACCACCAGCCCCGCGCCTCTCTTTAAGGAAGTCGAAACCACAAAAGTAGGCTTGAGCACGGCTATTGTTAGCTTTACAACCAAGGGTGCCAACCGAGTAAGTCTTTTCTACGGAACCAGCGAATCATTCGGGGGCATACAGAACATTAATACATCTTCTGCTGAGTCACGCTATAGCGTAGAAATGACCGGACTCAGTGATGGCACAAAATATTACTATGCTCTTTCGGCGTTCGACAGTGAAAACAATGAGTACCGTAGCAGTATTGCCTCATTCACCACTCCACCACGCCCTCGTATTAATAATCTTCGCTTCCAGCCGGTAGCCGGCGAGCCCACGA
>CAYXYX010000061.1:0-1984 GCA_964469755.1 uncultured Candidatus Saccharibacteria bacterium
CAGCGATTCTTCGACTCGACCAGTTCGTGGGTTGGCATGAATCATAACAATTCCGTGATCTATATCTGAAACAACACCGATGTGGCCCGGGACTGTGGCAGGCGTACCCTTAATTGTGTAGCATCGACGTATTACCACCAAAGCCCCAACTGCCAGGCTCGTCCTATGATATTGGGATTGTTCGCGGGCGGCTTGCCACATGTCGCGAACGTGACGAAGCCCGGCAAATTCATGCACATTGCCGGTGGATTTTTGCAAGGCGGCAATTACAAAGCCGGAACAGTCGAACCGTTCGCCACCCAGGCCATCCGACAGGCAGGCGTCGCTGGGTTGCTCAATGCAATTACCGGCAAAATCTTGATGGTAAATTGCCTCTTGGTCTAAATACGTTCTGGCAGCTCGGGCGAGCTCATCAAAAGTTTCTGCGGCATTGTCCTTCCAAGTAGTAGGTTTTATAAGACTATACTACTACTGTATACAATGATGACCTAGTAATGCAGATAGGTAGGCCCAGTGGCACGTTCACCGGCTACCAGCCGCCACCTCCGCCACCGCCACCTCCGCCACCAGAAAAGCCACCACCGCCACTGCCGCCAGATGACGAGCTCGATGGATTGCTGTAGGTCGCCGTACTATTGAAGTTGTTCATTGCCGTAGCGAATACTGCGGCGTTAAAAACGGGACTTTGGCCGCTGTACCACGATGGTGATTCGTTAGCCGACTGGTAGTAGTCGCCGAGCCGTTTGTTCCACTCATTTTCTTGGCCGAGAAGTATGGCATAGGGTAGCACGCGCTCGTAGAGTTTGATGAGCTGACGTGAGTCATTAGTGTCGATTGCTGCGCCAACTTTGGCGGCGCCTTCGGGGCTTTGCAGCATGCGGAGCCTATCGGTTTCGGCAACCTTTATATACATCTCCAAGCCCTTGAGATAGCGGGCAAGTGCAAGGCCCTTGTCTGTTAGTGGCTTAAGAACCATACCGCATCCAAAGCTCACGATGGAAGCGGTGAGGAGGGCTGGCGACACCGTCAGCACGGCAGCAATAAGTGTCATAAACCCGGCCCGCTTAAACCAGCGCGACTGGCGATCATCGCGGCTACGGAGGTCGTAAGTGCCCGCGATTAGCTTACTAAGTTTGCCTGGGTTGTCTTGCAATCTGACGGCCAAGCTACGGTTCTTTTTTAGGGTGGACATATCGAGCTTTGCTCCCACCTGTATGCTCTCAAATATGTCTTGCAAAAGTTCTTGCTCTTCTGGCAGCAGTTTGCTGATGTCTTTGGTAATCTCGAGCTCATATTGGGCGGCTCTAAACAGTGACTTCTTTCGCGTTTCATATATACGTATGTAATGTCTAACGGCGAAGTCGATCAGCTGCGCACTAAAGTTGCGTTCGGATTTATGGCTAATGGCGGCAGCCGTCGAAACACTAGTGTTCGGTGGCGGAAGGTATTCGGGAATTATGGTCGATAGCTCACTGGTCCGGTTTGAGCGACGCTGGTAGCGTACGGCAAACCAAATAATTAAAATAATGGCGACCGGGATGTTGAGGATTGATATAAGAATCGCTATGTTGACGAGTCTTTGAGTCAGACTTTGGCTGTACATGGCAAATGTATGCGGCTTGAAACCGACGGCAATTGTAGCGTTCTGCGTAGGAGCTACATTGGTAACAGCAACCGTGTAAGTATCGCTGTTTTGAGCCAGTGTACAAGGATCGGTTGCTCCCGGTGAACCAAAATAGCAGGCCGTGTTGCCGGTGGTGGCGGAGCTAATAGTATTTGCTACGTGCAGGCGAGCAGTCAGCGACTTTATTGGTACGAGCCATTCATTGCCGTTTGTGTCCCAATAGAATTCGTCGCGATTAGTATTACTAAAGTAGCTGGTAACATCGCGCTGGGTGTAGGTAAGGGTATATGTTTTTAGGCCATGCACGTAGCTGCCGGCATCGCCAATTCTAACGACAGTGTTATTGTTTACGTCGTAGGT
>CAYXYX010000061.1:2084-4267 GCA_964469755.1 uncultured Candidatus Saccharibacteria bacterium
GCGCTGGCGATCGAGGACTGTAGGCAAGAAAAGCCTGTTAAGGCGACTAAAAAAAGCAGAGCTTTAGCGAATCTTTTCATGTAGCCATGATAGTCCTGGAATAACAGTTGAGCAAACCAGGCGCGTCAGTGCGGTGTTAATTAATAAACACAACTGCTGGCAACAGCTCGAAAAAATGTATGTCATGGAGCCTAATACCGCGTCTTTACACGCCACTCGCAATGGCAGCTAGAGTTATATTAAATAGTTATTAACTTTTGAGCGGAACGGGTAGACTGACGTGAATTGAGCGCATATAATCGAAGTATGGCTGATGCACGATTCGCAATAATCCTAGAAACCATGAACGACAACTTTAAGGCCGTGCTTGAAGCCGTGGGGCAAATGCAAGATCAAATCAAGTTGTTGGCGACTCAGGCCGAGCTGAAAGCTGTGGCAGATGACGTAAAAACCATCAAGTTAGCCGTCATCGATACCAACAAAGACGCAGCAGGGCACGAGCGCCGAATAACTAGGCGTGAAGCCAAACTTCTGTAGGTACGCATCATAAATTAATTACTAAAAGGCCGATCATTATTACTGGAATATGGTGTCACAAGTTGGTAGCCCGCTGGCTGCGGATTTGTTTTAGCCTTACTTGTTGCTACATCGATAGCGTTGTAGTCAGGTGACAAGTAGGTAAGCATTTTGCTCGACGCCCATCCTTGTATTATAGGTCGGCTACTTTTAAATTTCTTAATAACGGATGCTGTTGTGGATGTTGGAATGGCGTAATCCATACTGTATTCATTGCTATAGTCCCGTAGTGAAGTTTGGGCAATGAAAGCTAGGTAATTGCTGTCTGGCGACCAAGTTAGTTCGAATGTGTCATATATGACGCCCCCGTTAACAGTAGTTTTTTTGCCATCTTGCAAGTTTATGAAATGCAGGATATCTACCTGACTTCGTATTTGGTTGGCTGGACTTGATGTTTGCTCAGTTGCTGAATAGGCAAGATATCGAAAGTTGGGTGAGAGCAATAAGTTATTAGTGACTTCTGGAGTTGAAAAAGTTCGTGAAACTGTACCATTGAACTGGTTAATGAGTTTGGTTGAAGTGTGTTTGGTATCTAGATCGGCTGGTAGTGTATACGCGTAGATTGTTTGGTCATCAATGCCGAGTAAACCAATACTAGTGAAACCTGACAGGAAGCTGCCATCAGCCCCACTAACATTAATTGGCGATGTAAAGATAGTCTTCGTTTGCGCATTTTTTAGGTCTAGTGATTTTATAGCACAAGTGGCATCTTTGGCGGACTTTGGATACTGGTTATCGCACGCAATGTATAAATATTCGTTCCTTTTGGTTAACAAACTTTGGGACAGGTTGGACGCGCTAACAATTTCATCACCAGTTAACTTTTTTGCAACCTTAGAGCTCAGTTCAATAATTTTGCCCTGATTACTAATTACATAAAATGTCCCTTCAGTATCAAATCCGGGTTGCTTATAATCTCGCACTAACACCGAGCGACCATTATTTACCATAACATCGAATGTGTCGTCACCGTTCTTGTGTTTTATGGTCGCGACTGTCTTGCCAGACGCCTCTACAAGCAAATTTTTGCTATTTATGTATGTGACAAAGCTTGAGGATGAATTTCCGGAACCAGAATCTTTTATGTGTATATAGCCAATTGTTATTATTGCCCCAAATATGACAATAAAACCAACGAGTAAAAGGTAGTGCGTGAAGCCCGAGGACGTTAGTGTAAGGTGTTTACTTTTTTTGGATTGCATTTTTTGGCTATGCTTTGATGATTTAGTTTAGGATAGCACTATGCTGCATTAATGTCGATGGCATGGCCCTTTTTGGGTTCGCTGTGTGGAGCCAAGTCGCGAACTATTATGAACGATCAAAATTTTGTAAAAGGCAAAGCAGACGTAAAAATTTTACTCTTTTGATTCAGTTATAGGAATTTCGGTAGTAACCCAAACGTCATCTTCCACACATTGGTACAAGGTGCGATCATATTCTTTATTTTTTGCATCTGGCTGGTTATGGCTAATATTCCAACTAACCTTTTTCATTGCTTGCTTGCAAACTGGACATTTCATAGTCATATAGTAACGTATAATGCAATATTTGGCTGGGGATGAGGGATTCGAACCCCCGAATGCTGGTACCAGAAACCAGTGCCTTAC
>CAYXYX010000062.1:0-4256 GCA_964469755.1 uncultured Candidatus Saccharibacteria bacterium
TTAGTAGCCGATCAGCTTCGTTAATCAGATTATCAGGGCCCAGCGTTTCATAACTTGGACCTACCCAAGGGAGTATTTTAAGCATATCTTATCATTATAGCACAAAATGATTGAAAAAGCAAGTATATCTATGATATACTAGAGACATGTGGGGCTGACTTTAAGCTCGACGTTGGACTTTATCGGTTAGATCAGCAGGCCGCTTGTCAGCGTTATAGGCAAAATCTATAGATGCAAAAACTTCTATTAGCGACTTTTCAACAGCATTTGCAGATAGCCTAAAAGCTACCTTCGGTGTTCGCGAATTCGCAACAGCTTAATTTAATCATTAAGCAACGCATTATTCGTGACTTCAGATAGCGGATAGCGTTTTATAGCCTCTGGATGCTCACCGCGTACTATTCGCGCGTGGTGCTAAGATCAGGATTGCTGCAACGAGATGTTTGTTTGTTTAAATACTCGTTGCTTAAGATGGGCCTACCTGTCTGCATTGCTTCGGCTGTAAGCACAAATCTACCGCCATCAAGACTCCTTTTGCTTCGCAGCATAGCAATGCTAAGCCTTGTCGCAAAAATAGCCTTGCCAACAGTAGCTTTGCACTTTCGCCAGAAAGCAATGCAGACAGGTAGGCCCGGCAAAACGAACTATGCCTGTAGACGACTAACCAAGATAAACCGGCGGACGCGGAGGGCAGTGCTCCGCCAGCTCCACCAATAAAAGTGCATCAGCCAAGGCTGGTGCTTTTTTATTTGATCGCTAAACTGCCGAGCTGCGCCAAGTGCTGGCGTTGGTGCTTGCGAAAGGCTGTTTTGCTGCTGCCGTTCCGTTTAATGAACTGGTTGATATGTTCATCGCCAATGTGGTGCGGCATGAGTACGTAGGAGGCGCCGGCCTTATACAACAGCTCTGCCTCTTCAAAGGTATCGGCGTGACATATGAATACGGCTTCGGAGTTAGCGTCGATGATGTAGCGCACCAGTTCGCGGTTCGTACTAGCGCTGGTTATGGTGCTAATTATTAACTCTGATTTATGGACGTTGATTTCTTCGAGTAGTTCCGTATCGGTGGCATCACCATATAGGTGATTGATGTGTTGGCGTTCGAGTACTTCGATTATATCGGGGTCGTAATCAATCACTATGTAGCGTTTTTTCATTTGGCGGAAGGTGCTTACAAAGCCGTGGCCACCCTCGCTGTAGCCGAGCAGCAGCAGCGGATAGTGGCCGAGCGAGCGAACTTCTTTTTTGGTTCGATTACGCTCAAACACACTCAGGGGTTTTTGGAAGTAAGTGTAGAGCTGATCATCATATTTCATGATGTAGGTCGAAACGGCAATTGTTATTAGCGCAGTTAATGTGGTGATGGCAGCTAAGTCTTTGCTGGCAACACCTATGTTAACCGCCAGTACGACCAACACAATTGAGAATTCGCTTATTTGTGACAAGTGAATCGCCGTCTTGAAGCTGGTCTGTTTGGTGTAGCCCATCCAGCCGAGGCTGATCATAGTCAGCAGTGGCTTGGTGATCATAATAATAAGCGAAAAAACTACCGCTGGTACGATTGCCGACGAGATGTTGGTCAAACCGAGCTCTTCGCCAAGGCTAATAAAGAACAGCACAATGAAGAAATCACGCAGCGGTTTGAGCTTGCTAGCAATGGCCTGTACATATGGCAGGTGGGCTAAGGCAACGCCAGCAAACAAAGCGCCAACTTCAAATGAAAACCCTGCCCACCTAAACATGCTGGCTACGCCAAACGCCCAGGCCAGGGCAAATACGTATAGGAGCTCTTGGCTGGAAGCGAACAGCTTACTAAGCTTGGGTAAGATGTAGCCACCAATGAACGCTAAACTGCCTGCCAGTAAGGCTCCACGGACGAGTAGGCTGACGATGTTAGAGCTACTAGCATCGCCCGGGCTGCTGGCCGAAACAAACAGCAGTGCCATAGTCGCCATAATATCTTCAACCAACAGCACACCTATGGCAATCTGGCCGTAGAGCCGTGATTGCTCTTTTTTATCGCTCAACGACTTGACCACGATGATTGTGCTGCTAAATAGCAGTGCTGTTGCCATGATTAGCGCAGTTTTAGTATCAAAGCCGAGTAGCGATCCGGCCAATAAGCCCAGACCCCCAACGCCAACCAGTACGACACTCACAATCAACAGCGCTGGTTTGCCAGTGTCCTTTATGACGCGTACGTTTAAGCCCAAACCGATCACGAATAACAGCAGCGTAATCCCAATCTGGCTAAAGGATTCAAAAGCCTCGTGGTTATGTATAACGCCAAGCATGGATGGCCCTACCAAGATGCCGGTCAAAATGTAGCCAATGATGAGCGGCTGCCGAAAGGCGCGAAGCAGCAAAGACACGCCAGCAGCGATGACGAGGACGATACTTAACTGGTAAAAAATTGATTGTTCCATATATGTTTTAGCTTGTGCTTATATTTTACAGCACTTAGGCCATATCGAAGCTGTTAAAAAGCTTGACAACAGTTGTAATTGATATACATTTAAAGCATAAGTACAAAACTCAGTAAATACAGGACGCTGTATGCCCACCAAGACCAAGTCTAAAAAAAATACCAAAACTAACAAAGGCTTCACGCAAAAATTAAAATCGCTTGCAACCGGTAAGCTTAATCCGTTTTTAGCTGTAATCATTGTTTTAAGCGTTGTTGGCCTCGGCTATTACGGCTACTTGCGTTCCAGCGCCGATACTCTCAACTTGGCGAGTCCGCCTAAGGTTACTTGTGCCAATAGTTTGACTACACAGGAATGTAAGCAAAAGCAATTAGCTTCGGATATTCGTTATTACGAACGGACTTGTAGTGATCTTAACCGTATAGCGCACAACGATGGCTGCGGAAACTGCAAAAGCGGTTATTACGAAAAGAACAATGTCTGCGTGCAACGACAACAAGTTGATTGTAGCGCCCAAAATCGCATTCAATCCGATCCCTACAACTGCGGTGGCTGTAAGAGCGGTTACTATGACAAAGATGGTGTGTGTAAGCAACGCCAAGAAGTTGACTGTAGTCTCCAGCATCGTGTTCAAACCGATCTGTATAACTGCGGTGCCTGTAAGAGTGGTTACACAGCGGTCAATGGTGACTGTGTGACATCACCGCCAACTTCTGCTGCCGCACTTTGTGCAGCTGCACATAAAAATTACGACGCAACTACCAATAGCTGCACAACCTGTCTTAGCGGTTACATAATGACGAGTACCGGATGTCAGTCGCAGTTGCCAACAGTCGATTGTAGTGCTCAGAACCGGGTTCAGACTGGTAAGGCTACCTGCGGTACATGTGTGTCTGGTTACACTGAAGTAAATAGCGTTTGTGTGAAGTCAGATCATACTGCCGAAGCTAAAGTCTGTGCCGCAGCACACAAGAACTACGATCCTGCTACCAATAAATGTACAACCTGTCTTACGGGTTATGTAATGGCCGACACTAAATGTCAATTGGACCCAAGTGCCCCGCAACCGGCAATTGATGCCGTAACCTGTAATCTGCTCGGTCGCATTCCCGGAAATCAAAATGTTGTCACCAACGTTAATGGGCGCAGCACCACAATAACCCGAGTCGTTTGCCAAGAAACATGTCAGACCGATGCCGGCAATCTAGTCCCCGGCAAGACTACTTCGTACTGCACAAAGGCCGTTGCTACGGGCATCGATCAGAGTAACTGTAATAACAGATTGCATCGAGTCTACCTAAGTGAAGGCTGTGCTCGCCGTCCCGATCAAAAAGATACTGACAATGCACCTCAGTGTTTACCAGGTTATCCGTTCTATAATGCAGATTTCCGAAGTACCACAAATTCCACGTTGACCGATACCTGTGCTACGGACCGTCTTACAGCTGCCCAAAACGAAGCCGATGGAACTATTAGCGGTGCGCCTGTAACGAACGTACCAGCTTCAAGCATTGCGACCGATGAGGCAAGTTGTGCGCTAATTGGTCGTACGTGGGGCCTTGCCAAAGACACCACTGGTAGGCCTACCGCTGATCGCAAGCCAACCTGTACCGATGTTTGTCAGCCAGGAACTGGCGAACTGATTGCCGGAAAGACGATTAAGTATTGTAAAGAAACACTTTCTGTTGATGTTAATCAAGATGCCTGTGTTAAAAAACTACACCGATTCTGGGTTGCCGATGGTTGTGCCCGCCGTGCTGATCGGAAAGACACTAATAACGCGCCTCAATGTCTAGGCGGTTTCCCATACTACAATGCCAACGTTGCCAAT
>CAYXYX010000063.1:0-4152 GCA_964469755.1 uncultured Candidatus Saccharibacteria bacterium
GCGGTGACGGTTATTGTGAGCATTGGTGGCGGCATCAAACAGTCAGTCATCAAACAGGCCAACGTGTACAGCAAGAACGTTATTACCATTCGGCCGCAATCAATAGGCAGTAATGATGGAGTTCTGGCACCGCTGACTAGTGGTGCGGCGGCCACTACACTGAGCAATAAAGACGTCTCTGCCATAGCCAAGGTTCCACATGTAACGACTACCGTACCTTTAACTATTGTCGGTTCAAATGCTGTTGGCGATCACTCGTTCGATGGCGTTGTTTTTGCCGTTAGCACTGATTTGCCGACGGTCTTGAATCAAGAACTGGCTTTTGGCGGTTACTTTACCGATAAAGAGAGTACTAATAATGTGGCTATATTGGGCGCGACGGCCGCCGAGCGCATGTTTGATCAGCGAGTACCGCTCGGACAAACGTTTAAAATTCGCGGTCAGGAATTTATAGTTAACGGTGTGCTCAGCAAATTTGCGGCTACTCCCTTTACGACTGATGCCAATTACAACAATGCTATCTTCATACCTAATTCATCAATTAAAGTTCTGGCTCCGGGAGGCGCTCCCACCTACCAAGTCTTAGCAAAGATTTCTAATGGCAACAACCTGACGGCGGCCGATACGGCAATTACCAGTGCCCTAAGCAAGGCTCATGGCGGTCAAATCGATGTTGACGTTTATACACCCACCGAATTAGCTCAGGCAACGACATCTAGTTTTGAGCTGTTAACGTATCTAATTCTGGCGGCAGCGGTAGTTACTTTGTTGGTAAGTGGAATTGGCATTATGAATGTCATGCTGGTATCAGTCACTGAACGGATTCATGAAATTGGAATACGCAAGGCAGTGGGCGCCACTAATCGACAAATATATAATCAATTCCTTACTGAAGCCGCAACACTGTGCGTCATAGGTAGTATTATTGGCGTTGCGGTGGCTTACACCGTCTGCCTGTTTTTGAAGATATTTACGAGCGTTGCTCCTCAGTTCGATCTACCAGTTGCCGCTTTAGCCTGTTTAGTAGCTTGTGCCTTCGGAATTATATTTGGCACATTGCCAGCCATCAAAGCGGCGCGCAAAGATCCGATTTCTGCCCTTCGCAACGAGTAAGCTATATAAATAAGCTTAGAATAGCCGCGATTCCTGCAACCGCCATGAGTAACATGACACCCCAGCCGACTCCTGTCACCCAGCGTTTGTTGACCCAGCGACCCATGATTTTTTTATTGCTGCTCATAGTGATTATAAAGAAGAGAATAATTGGAGCGACCAAGGCGTTAGCGATAGCGGCATAAATTAAAGCATCAATCGGATCAATACCAACAAAGTTAAGCCCCAGGCCGACCAACATCGATATAATAATTACGCCATAAAAAGCGTAGGCCTGGCGTAGGTTGCGATATAGTCCTTCGCGCCAGCGGAAGCTTTCGGTAATAGCATATGAGCTTGCCCCCGCAAGTACCGGAATTGCCAGCAAACCTGTGCCAATAATCCCAATACTAAATAAGAAGTAGGTCGCGTCGCCAGCAAAGGGTCGCAGGGCTTGAGCTGCCTGGGCAGTTGTTTGGATGTCGGTGATACCATGCGTGAATAATAATGCGCCACAAGCAGCGATAATAAAGAACATGACGAGGTTCGACAAGAACATGCCGGACCAAACGTCAATGCGCATGCTTTTTACGTCAGCCGGCGAAGTGGCGGTGCGGCGCTCATGCAAGGTGGTTTTACCTTGCAAAATCTGTTCCTCAACCTCTTGGGAGGTTTGCCAAAAGAAGAGGTATGGTGAAATAGTGGTACCAAGAATGGCGCAGATCATCAATAGCTGATCTTTACTAAATTGGATACTCGGAATGACTGTGTGATGCAGAACCTCGCCCCAGTTAAGGTGGGCCATTATTGCCGATAGGACGTATGACAGTAAAATAAGGGCGAGCCATTTTAAATATCGAGCATAGCGCACGTATGGCGTAAATATTTGCAGGCCCAGACTCACTACCGTCATCGCAACAACGAGCACACCAAAGTTGAGCCGCGGATTGAGCAGTTGCGCTGCCTTGGCCATCGCACCAAGGTCGGCGCCGATGTTAAGGGCGTTGGCTGCGAAAAGTAAGGTAGTACATAAGTAAAGTAAGCGTCGGCTAAAGTGAACGCGTATGTTCCCTGCTAGACCGCGGCCGGTGACCATGCCAATACGAGCGCACATTTCTTGCACAGTCGCCATGAGCGGGAATGTAAAGGGTGCCAGCCACAACAGCTGGAATCCGAATTTGGCGCCTGCCTGGGAATACGTAGCGATTCCCGATGGATCATCGTCAGATGCACCGGTCGTTAGCCCTGGCCCAAGCATGTGCCAATAGCCGGTGGTTTTTTTGATAATCGCATTGGTCGGCAGAGCCGCATTCATGGCTTGAGTAGCAACAATTGTGCGGTCTAAAAATTCGGCTGGTGCTTCGGCCCCACGTTGGAGAAGTTTTTTTTGTTTTTTCATAACTATGCTAATGGTTATTGTAACACGTTATTCGGCGCAACTCCCTGTCGTTACGACGCTGTTATTGGCGACCGCACGGTTGATGGCCGCCACTACGGGACTCATGGTAAGTGCGTAACCGACATTGTCATATGATGTTGAACGAGCGAATACCACACCAACAACTGTTCCGTCGGCTCTGACAAGCGGCCCACCAGAGTTTCCTGGCTGAACATTGGCAGCTACTTCATAAATACTACGGCTGGTGTTGCCGCGTCCATAAATGTCACGGCCACGGGCAGTATATTGGTCCAAGACAGCGGCTGGATTAGCGCTGAATGCTCCGCCGCCTGGGTAGCCCAGCACTGCAACCGGCGTTTTGTCGGCCACTGTTTTAGTGCTGAGTGGTAGTGGATCGCCAGCTAGGTTAGTAACTCTGAGAACTGCCAAGTCGAGGGCAGGATCAAACCAAATAACCGATGCACTATGCGTGCCCTTACTATCTGTTACATATTGCCGCTGAATGCCAGCAACAACATGCGCATTGGTAACAACCGTATCGTCGCCTACCACAAAACCTGAACCATCCACGAGGCCGCCACAGCCCTGCCCTACTACCTTAACCACTGATTCACGGTCTTTGTTTACAGCCGCTAATAATGCACTCGACGTTGGCAGATTAATTTTGTCGGGCGGATTTGGTTCGCCGTCGGTAAATACTTGCGGAAAGCCGTTTGGATCGACAAGGTGGCCAATACTAGCGATAACATTTGGCGCAAACGGCAGCCTTTGGGAAAGCTGCGAGGATATTTTAGACTCTTGCATGGCCTGTTGTAGGTTTGGAAAAGGCAGCGCTTTTATAACAGAGGCGCTGAGCCAAACAGCAACGAGGATCGACACAATACTAAGTACTGCACCAAAGCCATTATCAAGCTTGTTAACCTTACCAACATGCATGCGGCGCTTGACCAGTACTCCGAGTGATTCGCCGATCACTAATCCTAAAAAGGCTATGCCAAGCGTCGTGACAATGGTGACCAATGATCGAGCCAACTGTCCTTCCACTAAGGTTACGGTGTGCGGCTGCAAAGCGGCGCCTAAAATCAGACCACCAAAAAATCCGGCTGTCGAAAATAGCTGTTGCACAAAGCCAATTTCACGCCCTCTAAAAATGGCGCTGATTATCAAAACTATGATTATGGCGTCGATGAGCATGCTATTTCCCGTCAGTCAGTTTAGTGACGTCCGGCCCGTCTGAACCAGATTGATATATTACTAAATCCTCAGCCGATTTACTCCATTCATCGATGAGCGGTTGTAGAATTCGCCATGACGACAACACCTCTTTATCGGTCGCAAATAATATGTGATCGCCACGGATAGCTTCGATGAGTACACGCTCATAGGCGTTGGCAACTACTCCGTTTTGTAAAAAGGCGGTTTCGTAACCAAAATTCATGGTTGTAGACTCTACGTCGTTCGTCAAACCCGGCTTTTTGACTTGTAGTGTGAGTGTGATTCCTTCGTCAGGCTGAATGCGGAACTGTAAACGATTTACCTGGGAGGTGCCGAAATCGACTGTCATGCTGGTGCGTTTTTGCTTGAGTGCCTTCCCTGTCGTTAGCCGCAATGGGACGCCACTCCAGAGTGGATCGGTACTGTAAAGCATAATAGAAGCATAT
>CAYXYX010000064.1:0-4076 GCA_964469755.1 uncultured Candidatus Saccharibacteria bacterium
GCAAGCTAACCCCGGTGGACGTGCTCACGTAATCACCGGCGGAAATCGTCGGATTATTGATTGAAGCTGAAGGGATAAGCGTGCTTGGGGGTGGGGTTGAACTACAGCTAGGTGAATTCATGCTAAACACCGTTACATAGGATGGCCCTGTGGCGTCCCTTACCTGCATCTGGTATAAAGTACCTCCAGAATCTGTAATGTTTGTAATGTCGGCGGTTGACGAATTAGGACCATCGATGACCGAGCCGGCACGCAATATTTTTCGGTCGGTTGGACCATCTGAATCCGAGAAATAGATATTGTATATTTTCTGCTTATTATTGACGTTATCAGTACACTGCATCGAGAAACCACCGGTTGGCTGGTGATTGGTGGGCGCTGAACAAGGTGGTGACACTACAGTGCCCCTATTTAGCCAGTTACCCATGCTTCCCCCGGGGTCAACATTCTGTACCTCTAGAGAGTAGGAATTTCCACCAGGGTCGCTGCGAGTGCCCTCGAGAATAATGAGTACCCCGGACCGGGTGCCTTGTGAAGCAGACAATATATCACCGGTATTACCGTTTTTGCCAATCCTTCCCTTAACACTGCCCGACCCGTCTACGTCATCAAAGCCATAGGTAATGAGCTGCTTGCTCGTCGCAGCATCAATACACTGTATGGTTATATTACCCGTTGGCGGTGTATTGGGAACCTGCACTGTAGCGCAAGCGGGCTGGGACGAAGATGTTGATGAATTATCCTGAGCTGTAGGCTGTGCGGTCACAAATTGACAGAATCTATCCCCATTTTGGGCGCTTCGGGGAACAGGAAACGGAACATCAAACAGCCGAGCGTCACCCAACCCAACTGCAAATTGACGATTATAGTCAGTATTGCCCGAATTAGTCACCGCACCACCTGGTGATCCATAGCCGCCGGTCGAAGCCGTGCCACTGGTCCATTTTACTTGCCCACTAATATTTACGTTAGTGGCATTTGGACCGGTGTTATATACCCTGTGATGGAACGTTATAGTTTCGCCTGGAGCTGGGCTCGAATTACTTGGCCCCCAACTGTCTGGCGCCATATTGAATCTTATGTCGGGAAGGTAGTTTAGCGTAACATTTAAGCTTGCAGCTTCGTTAGCGTGCCCCACCGTCCATCTTAACGTGCCATCTGCCTCAAAATCATTATTGGAATCATTTGAAGTAAAAGGGCTTGCGCGATGATAATTATTAGGATCTGAAATCCATACAGACGGCGCCGGTGCATAGCAGTTGTCATTTATCGTCGTATTGCCGTCAAGTGGGAACGTTTGACTGCCAGTAATCGCGCCAGGACAATTGGAAGACGACCGAGAATAGTGAAGTGCCGCGCCACTCATCCCCGCCCCGGTCGTTTTATTAATGACGTGATACACAAGCTTAATACTATGTGCCGCACAATTGACAGCGTATGCCTTCGGGAACATAAGTCTATTCACAACACTACCTGTTTGCTTCGTTATAGTAGCAATTTGCCTAGCAATGTGGTTAACAGGCTTCAGAACTCCAATTTTTTTGGATTCCTGCTTTAGCTTATACTCTTTTAATAACGCATCCCAAGATACGTAATTACCGCCTCCAACCTTTTCGGCACGCATAATGCCAATCCAGCCTGATAAGGTAGTGACGACATCGGTATGTTCTCCCTCTGCTTGCAGTTTTATAGCCAGACCGTTTGTGTTCACTGCGCCAGGAATAGACTTATCTCCGCTCTGATCATTAAAAGTTCGGCTGCGGCCATAGTTTGCGACATAGTTAGCTACTGCCGGCATACCGGTGTAGAATTGCTTTTCATCCCCTGGTACCGATGCTTTGTTGTCAAGATAGCTTACATCTGCTTTGCTCGCTATTTCGTCTTTACTAGCGCCACTTTCAAAAAGCGGCAGGTATTTGTCTTTCATGTGCTGCACAGCTTGCGCCCGAAGAGCTGCTGGATCTTTAGAGTTATTAAAGTACGGTGAGTCGTAGTAAATTGACACGTAGAATAGATCCTTTTGCGTGAGCAAAATGCTTTCTAGTTTGCTTTCGTAGACGTTGTTCTCGTTAATAATCGGCGTAATTTTATCTGTACCGTTAGCCTTAATGGCTGCATCGTATTGCGCTTTACCGCCATACGCAGCGTAATCATCCTTTAAGCTGGCGTCGATATCAGCCTGCGTGACTACAATATTGTGTTGTTTTGCCTGATCTTTAAGGGCAGCATTAAGCAGCAGCGTGTCATAAGTTGTATCGTTCACGCTTTTATCGATTGAGTTCCCGGTTTTTTTTAGGTTTTTGTTAAGCTGGTCGGCATACTCGGTTTGCTGCTGATGGGTAAACGTAGTATCACCAACGGTTATGCTTTTACGGTCCTCAATAAATTTTAGAGTCACTATTACTAACACCGCCGCCACAAATACGGCTGCAACCGTCAGCAAGGCAATGCGTATTGCGCGCTTAGATGGCCGCTTCTTCTTGGAGGCGACCACAACTGGCATAGCGCTGTCTGGCGCTAAGTCTTCGGCTTTTGGTGTTAACTCGTTTTTTGTTGATTTCACGACAACCTCAGCGTCTCTCAATGCTTATGTTTAGATTTAACCATAGGACTGTATTGTGGCGCAACTGATAAGCCATGTCAGCCTACCCGTTCGCAAGTTCTTTAACGGTCTTAGTATAGTCAGTCTGAATGCCGTGCTGAGCTTTAACCTTTTCGCTCACAACCACAAAATAATACCCTACTGCCATGTTGTAGCCTCGAACAATGGCAGTTGGCACCTTGCCAGATACTGACGGCCGCAGCTCCTCAACTACCCCGCTAGCCTTACCGAGCTTGTCGGCATTAGCAACGATAGTTTTTAGAACGTCATCTTGCACATATAGGACTGTGCTTGAGCCCTTAAAGCTTTGTAGCTGGTGGTCATCTGACACAAGCACACGACCGCTTTCATTAACATACTGGCCATAGTCTAGAACGGGGTCGTTAGCTGCTTCTTGAATAATCTTATCGATCCCCTTTTGCTTGCTCCCGTAGGCAGTCTGCTCTTGACCGGCTTTCTTACGAGCGTACAGCATATCATTCAGTAGCGCCTCGGGGTTTCCAATAAGTGTTGTACTGGCGCTCAGCGCGGTTTTTGATCCTTCATTAAAGCCGTATACATAGCGCGAAAATGGGAAGTACACGACGGCTGCCTTATAGCCACCCTTTTCGGCCAGCCGAACAATGGCATCGGTCACTCGATAGACTGCAGCCTGACGCTGGTAATTGTTAAGCTTCGACACATTGACTTCTGGCACATTAAACTCGTACCTTGCCGCCTGATTCAAGCTTGCCGTATCGGTGCTATAGGTAACCTTAAGCTGGTCGGCAGCCTCTTTGGAAGCTAAGCTCTTTGTAAGTGCTTTATGTGCGGCTTGCTCGTTAACACCGACCGCTTTAGCTTGTTTAACTAATTGCGCGTACTCTTGCTTGCTATATGAGTACTTACCAACTTTTAGGGCTGGACGGTTCGAAATGACAAACGCAAGCCCAGCAAGAAGTACGACTGCTAAAACAACTATTAAAATCCATTTTTTTGTAGAGACGGCACCGAGTGTGTTGTGCCGGTTAGTGTCAACGCTGACCACTGCTGAGTCAGTGGTATTGGTGTTTTGTTTCATATATTCTTTATCCACCTACTTCTTAGAAGAAGTATAGCAAGAAATCTGCAAAATGCTACTGCTTATCCACAGAAGTACTAGCCGACGTTTACAACTAGTTGCATGTACCAATCAACAATGTCCTGGCCATACAACATAACAATTATAGTGGCGGCTATAAGGTAAGGCCCAAACGGGATTTTTGAAGCCAATTGCAGGCGTTTAGCCACCATACTTGGAAGCGCCACCAAAACACCCAGTAATGACGCAATAAATATGGTCAGTAGCGCCAACACGGGGCTAGCCAGCAGAAGGCCAATGGCAATACCAAGCTTAACGTCTCCTCCGCCAATCCATGCGCCATCAGATATTTGAAATAGGACATAGAATAAACCGCTGGCAATCAAAACACTGCCTATCAATGCAGCTGCCATA
>CAYXYX010000065.1:0-3990 GCA_964469755.1 uncultured Candidatus Saccharibacteria bacterium
CTTATAAGTTACTGATTTACTGTAATCTGTGCACGTTTAAAGGTGCACGTGACTAAAATAGTATAGTTAACTGACCGATGTTTGTAAAGGGCATGTGCGCTAGTGCTGGGCGCGACGATAACGCCATACCGCCAAGCCAGCAGCTGCACTGGCAATAATTAGACAAAGAATCAGTATATAGCCATACCTGACAGTGTGATGGGCAACCGTTAAATCTCCGATAAATACCTGGGCGTTGCTGCCAGACGAAAACTGTCTGCCATCGTAAAATGGTGACGGTTTAATTGTTGCTTGGGTGCTACTATTGCCCTGCCCTGTGGAACTCGGTGTCGTGTTTTTAGCATTAGTTTGAGTGGTGGCTGAACTACCGCCGCTCGATTGGCTGTTATGTTTTTTTGAGTTAGCGGTCGAGGTTGCTTGAGAGCTGTTACCAGCATTCGGGGAAGATGTTTGGCCGCTACTGCCGCTATTAGGCGGGCCGTTTGGTTGTGTCGAGCCATCGCCTGGGTCGGTGCGACCAAGACGACACATTTGGTCTAGATAGGAGTCATCGGTATCAGCATCTGGACCCATAAAGGCTGGGAAAGTGTTGCCGTTATAGCAACTTGCATTGGAGGCCGGTTCGCCGCAGGCAGTATAGGTCCACGCATACGTGGTAGCAAAGTTATCACGAGCGTCGACTATTGCGCCGGTAGTTACAGCCGTATAGTGCAGCGTAAACAGTAACAATTTAGCATCGTTATTGCCGGCTAACCCAGGTCCAAAATTAAAACAAGCCGAATAATCAACGACTGTATTAGGGATATATGTTTGCATTGTCAGTGCTGGCCTACACCTAAGAGCTGGATTACAGCTAGCCGCGGCAGTTTGTTTTATGAAGTTACTGCCGGAAGCTACCGTAATGCGCATTGACCTTCGAAATGGAAGATCATTGCCATTGTTCGAATATATTGGTAGATCAAAACTACTGCCGGCATTATGAACTACCGATTCTTGAGCAACATCGTACATAACACTCCCTGGGCTACCAAGTGCTGGTGCATGGATAAGGTAGTAAGTCCCGAACAAGCTCACCGGGATAACAACACATAGCAGCAGTATCAGCTTTTTATGGGTCCCCGTAAAACCATTTAGTTTGTGGGTGATGCTTTGGTTCTTTTTGGTTTTTTTAGACTTACGTCCGGCCATACCAGCAGTATAGCATTAACGGTGTCGTCTATCGTTTTGCAGGCTTGGCTATTAGCTTGTGCCGGATAAATAAGCTAATTGCTGCAATCAGTGCTAACAAAAAAGCTATATATGCCCAAACATAACTTATCTTGTGTCCGACAACCGATACACCACCGAAGATTTCATGACTATCACTACCAACAGAGAATTGCTTGCCATCGTAAAACGGTGAGGGTGTGATTGTTACTGGATCTTTTGAAGTGCCCTGACTCGTTGAACTTTGTACTGTAGGGGCGGTATTCGATTGTATACTGGCTTTGTTATTGGCACCTGATTGTTGATTGCTTTTCTTAGGATTATTTACAGAGTTATGGCTTACTCCAGTATGGCTACCAGTCTGATTCGTACCATTACCAAGAGTTGTAAAGCCAATAAAGTCGCCATTGCTAATTCCACTGCTAACACCACGATCACAACTGTAATCATTTGCCGAACAGTTACCGTAGCCACTTTTTATATAGTATCCGTTACCAACTATGTTTTCGCTACAACTAGCTGGCGCACCACCACTTACCATTGATATCCAGTCTCGATATACAGCATTAAACGTACCCTTTGACTTGAACTTGAGCGTTAGAAAGGTTGAATTATTAATGGAGTTAGGGGTTGTTGGTGGAATATTAAGACACACAGCAAGCCGTCGTTCATGTAGCGTACCCGTGTTATCGCCAATGCTCGTGTTAACTTGACTGGCGAAACAGCCAGGAGCGTGGTTACAGGTAGTACTTACAAGCTCTACCATTCTTGTATCGTACGATATTATAGCAATGGCCTGCGCAGCCTTATCCGCAGAGATGTTACCTCCAATTTGCGTCGTATAGTACATCCCCGGTTGCGCTTGAATTTGAGAGCCATTGTTTATCTCATCGGTAATAAAATACAAATTTGCGTACGCAGTTTGAACATCGGCCTTGCTAATACCAAAGTAGTAAGCGCCTAGCACAGCCACAAGCGACACCACCACTATTCCAGCCAGCACCGACCGTTTTGGTGTGCGCACGTTGGAAGTGAGTTTTTTATTTTTTACAGACTTTTGCCTGGCCATACCAGCAGTATAGCATTACCAGGGTTTGATACTTGGATCGTCGGGGTTGTATTGCTCGTCGCGGGCAAATTGCGCTTGGCGATCCTTACCCTCTTGCTCTTTTTGCTGCAGCTGCTGTTGTTGGGAATCGCTTGGTGATTGACTATCTGACGTCGAGCTGCTCGATGATCCCCCGCCACCGCTAGAGGCTGCGCCCTTAAAGCATCTTTTGTTTGAACTAATCACGTTGTCGGATTGTTTGGTCAGAGCTTCTACTCCGCTTTTACTAGGGGAGTTCGTAAGGCTATCGGCGTGTGCCTTTAACGCAAACACTAAGTTATGCGCCACCATACAACGTTTATCCTTAGGCGCTAGGGCTAAGGCTCGAGTTAATTCTTTTTCGGACCGGTCATACTTCTTTTGAGCAGCATCGGCTGTACCACTATTATAGGCTGCCACGAATGGTTGGGGGCTTGTCCATGTCAGGGGGGTAATCCAGCCACGGGCGGTTGCGTATTGCCCATGTTTGTATTGCGGAATCGCTCTTCCGGTGAGTAAGCTTGGCAAAATAAACCAACTCGCCAAGAGCAACACAGCCACAACTACCGGCGCCGACCAAGACAGTAATTTGATCCGTTTTTGACGGCGCAGTGCCGCATAGTCCATCTTTGAGGTGTCAAATAGTTGATCGCTCATTTTTTGGCCTTCTTATGCTGTGCATTGCGGGCTTTTATAACTTCTTCCATCAAACGCTTATACTCCCAGAGCAACAATACGGTAAATGGCAGTGCGAACAACCAATATATATTAATGTAATGGGTTATATGTTTACTGCGATCAATGGCAAGCGATACCTTAGCATCATGCAGTAGGCTGTCTACAGATCCACCCTGATTGCGGTTTGAGTACGGTATGTTAAGTTGAGTGGCAATAGTCTTTAGATTATCTTGATTGAATTTTGATGTAGCTGGCACGAACTTTTTTGTTGCAGGGTCTGGGGTTAATATAAATGCCGGATCTTTAGTGGTCGTGCCAAAGCCGGTATTTTTGATCATTTTGGCACCCTTCGATGTGCCATACCCAAGCACAGCGCCACCATCAAGGTAACCCTTTAAGGCAGCGTACGATTTTACTTCTTTTTTACTGCTCGTCTGTTCCCCGTCACTTAAGAAGAATAGTAGTCGACTTCTGTCTGGCGCTCCTGCCTTGCTATTTTTTAACTGAGTGGCTAACTGATCCTTGGGTAGGTCAATTGAGCTACCATTTGATGTATTGAATAGCTCAGGTGTCATATTCTGAACCACAGCCGCATAGGTGCCATAATCGGTCGTTGATGGCAATAGTGGTTCTACGTTGGAATCAAAAGTAACTATAGCTAAGTGAGCACCCTTAAGTTTATCTCCGAGTGCCATCAAATCCTGCTTAACGCCGTCGAGTCGTTGTTTGGTACCAGCGTAATCTACCGCGCCCATACTAGCCGTGGTATCAACCGCAAACAGCACATCAATATTGGCAATTCCAGGCGATGTTGTACCGCCCGGTATACTAATGCCAATCACCATGAGCCCTAGACATACGAGTAACCCAGCACGCCTTAGCCAAGGGTGCGAAAGCGGTTTATGCTTACGCTGCTGCTGCACCAATATCCAAACAATATACCCAAGACCACCAACAATTAATCGTAGAATCAGCCACCAGCCAGCGATTGGTTGTAGCATCATAAGCGCAACCTCCAT
>CAYXYX010000066.1:0-132 GCA_964469755.1 uncultured Candidatus Saccharibacteria bacterium
GAAAACCATTACAACGTCATCAGCGCCTTTATTAAAAGCCTGCGCGGTTCTGATCCAACGGCAGCCTTGTACTGGCTGGCTCGCATGTTACAAGCCGGTGAAGATCCTAAATTTATTGCCAGACGGATGGTC
>CAYXYX010000066.1:142-1423 GCA_964469755.1 uncultured Candidatus Saccharibacteria bacterium
ATTGGCCTGGCCGCACCAGCCGCCCTGAATTTGGCCGTATCAACGTTTATGGCTGTGGAGCGCATTGGCTTGCCCGAAGCGCAGTACAACTTATTTCACTGTGCGGCGGTGCTGGCAAAATCGGCTAAATCACGCGTGGTGGCTGACGCCATGAGCGCGGCGCTCGCAACCGCCAAGCATTACCCTGACCTGCCGGTGCCGCTGAGCGTACGAAACGCACCCACTAAGCTCATGAAAGATTTGGGCTACAACAAAGATTACAAATGGGAAGCCGACTTTAAGGCCGACGGCGGATTTTTGCCACCTGAGCTTGGCGACATTAACTTTTTATGAAGCGCGAATTTGTGTTCGTAAATTAGCGAATATAGCATATATGCTATAATGCGTTTTTTAGGGCATGCCTATTATGCCGAAGTAACAACTTCCCAAGGCAAATCCTTGTCACCAAAATGCCCGTAGGCCGATGTGGCGCTGTAGATTGGACGGCGCAGGTCAAGCTTATCAATAATGCCTTTCACACTGGTGTCGATTAGCTTGTCTTTAAAAGCATGGAGCTCATCCTGGCTAACGGTGGCAGTTCCGAAGCAATCAATAGTCTGCATAAGCGGCAATGGCTGACCAATAACGTATGCCAGGCCAACCTCACATTTAGTTGCTAGTCCGGCAGCCACGATGTTTTTTGCGATGTAGCGAGCGGCGTAAGCGCCGCTGCGGTCAACTTTGCTGGGATCCTTACCGCTAAAAGCACCACCCCCAACGCGGGCATAGCCACCATAGGTATCAACCACAATCTTACGACCAGTTAAACCGGCATCACTTTCGGGGCCCGGAATGTGCCATAGACCGGTGCCGTTAATAATAATGTCGGTATCAGCTGGTAGGGCGAATTTGTAGCGTTCCAAAACTGGTGTCACAATTTGGTTAATGGCTTCGGTACGCACGGTTTCAACGACCGTATCTTCGTGATGCGCCACTGCTAATACGAGTTTAGCTACGGCCACTGGCTTATCGTCTTCGTAGCGAATGGTGACCTGGGCTTTGCCATCCGGGCGCAGCCACTTCAAAACGCCACTTTCGCGGCACTCGTCAATGCGGCGAGCTAGGGCGTGTGCCAGTGTGATTGGTAGCGGCATGAGTTCGGGCGTTTCGTTGATGGCGTAACCAAACATCATGCCTTGGTCGCCGGCGCCGTCGGCATCAACACCTAGGGCGATTTCGGGCGATTGTTGGTGGAGATCATTGCTAAAGCTGGATTCCTGACTAAATCCCCAGGCTGGTTCG
>CAYXYX010000066.1:1523-3805 GCA_964469755.1 uncultured Candidatus Saccharibacteria bacterium
GGCAGGCTGCTGGCGGATCAGTGAGCTAGTTCTCTCCCCGCACTCTTTATATAAATTGTTAACTCAAAAAGTATAGCATAAGCAGCAGCTAATTCTAGCGTATACTATGGGCATGAAGACCGGCATTACAATGACTGATTTAACCAAAACCTACCCCGGTACCAAAACTCCCGCCCTCGACCGCCTGTCTCTCCAGGTTGCTCCCGGCGAAATTTACGGATACCTGGGCGCCAACGGTGCCGGCAAATCAACCACCATTCGATTGCTGCTTAACTTTATTCAGCCCAGCAAAGGCGTGGCCACCATTAATGATCTCGACAGCGTCAAAGACACCGTAAAAATTAAAAAGGAAGTCGGCTATTTAGCCGGTGACATTGCGCTATACGGCAAGGCTACCGGTAAACAGACCCTCGATTATCTTTTACGGTTACAGGGTGTGCATGACACCAGCTACCGCGACAAGCTGGTTAAACGTTTTGGCGCCACACTAAATAAGCCAATTGCCGATCTAAGCAAAGGTAACCGTCAAAAGATCGGCATTATTCAGGCCTGCATGCATAAGCCCAATGTTCTAGTTCTAGATGAGCCCACCAGTGGCTTAGACCCGCTGATGCAAGAAGCGTTTTATGAAACTATGCGCGAAGCCAAGGCACGGGGCGCTGCCGTCCTAATGAGCAGTCACAACCTGGCCGAAGCGCAGATTATCTGTGACCGAATTGGGATTATTAAGCACGGCAGACTGATCCACGAACAGACCATTAAAGATTCCGACAGTCTATCCAAAACCATATTTAACGTTACGCTTGGCAACGCTGAAGATATTGGTGCCCTGCGCGCCAGCCCCGAATTTACAGTTCTAGACACCAAAAAGAATACCGTACGCTTGCAGGCCGAAGGCACCTTACGGGGTGCGCTGACGGAACTTGGGCAATTCGAGATCATGGGAATTGTTACCGAACAGCTTAACCTCGAGGATGAGTTCATTAGATTTTACGAGGATAAATCATGAAACCAGTAATTGGCTGGGAACTTCGGCAACGGCGCACCACCGTATTTTGGTGGTCTGTAGGCGTGTTTGTGCTTACGGCAATCCTATTTTTGATATACCCATCAATTCACGACCAAGCCGAAACACTTAATAAAACGATCAACAGCGTTCCGTCTGGCATTAAGGCTCTTAAGGATGGCGGCACAAGTGGGCTGGCGGACATTGCCTCTACCATCGGCTTTTTGAACTCACAGGTGTACTACATAACACTGCCTATCATATATATCATTTACGCCATAACCCGCGGTAGCAATCTAATTGGCCGTGAAGAGCAGGATCGTACATTGGAATTACTCCTAAGCCGACCCATTAGCCGCGGACGTTTATTGCTCGCCAAGGCCACTAGCGGACTTATTGAGCTGCTAATTATTGCCTCCGTGGCCACGGTCACCAGTGTCATTTTGGCTGGCCGGGTCAACATGGATATTTCCGTCAAAGACTTAATAGTGATAAATGCCATGACCCTGCTGTTTTGCCTGAGTTTTGGCGCGCTTAGCTTTGCCCTGGTGGCCTATGGTCGTTTTACTAAACGCCTCAGTAGCGTTATTGCCTTCGTAATTGCCTTTGGCGGCTGGTTAATCACCAGTCTGCAGGGAGTAACGCATTACCTTGAAGCGCCAGCCAAATTCGCTCCCTACCACTACTTCTTGCCAGCCGACATAATGAACGGGCACATTGCCAATGGCCTATGGTTCTACTTAGTTGGTATATTCGTGATTACCGCCGCTGTTTCGTACCTGGGCTTTGCCCGACGTGATATTTAATCAGTAAAGAATTCGGCCGGAAAGCCTTTGGAATGGCTAACACTGTTATCGCTATACATGATTGCGTACTCAAAGGGTCGCACCTGTTGCAGTACTGCAGGTTCGGCAAAAAATAGAGCGGTTGCCATGCCATCCGCTACCAATGCCGTTGGAGCCGACACCCACAGTGCTGCAATATGCTCCGGGGATTGTTGCGTAAAGGGACTGATAATGTGCGTGAACCCTTTCCACGCCCGGCGTGCACCCGATGAGCCGCAAAGGGCGCCATTTTTAAGACTTGCCATGCCAATAGCTTGCTCGGTGTTATTAGGGTTCTCGAGGCCTACCCTTAGCGGCTCACCAAGGCCTTGGCAATACATATCACCGCTGCCATCGACACAAAACTGCGTTATGTCGAAGCTCTGCAGCAATTTACTCAAAATATCGACCAGGTAACCCTTGCCGGCAGCTCCAAAATCCAGCACTACCGG
>CAYXYX010000067.1:0-3726 GCA_964469755.1 uncultured Candidatus Saccharibacteria bacterium
GTCGTTGCTCCAGCCCATAGCCTTGTATTGCTTGTGGTAGTCAGGAATGATTTTAGCCATGCTGGCTTGTGGTGAAACGCCAGACTTGATCGCATAATTTTCGGCTGGCAGCCCAAAGGCATCCCAGCCAATTGGGTGATAGCTTTCGTAACCTGCCTGGCGCTTAAATCGGGCTTTAACGTCACTAATGGTGTAGTTCATGGCATGACCAATATGGATCCCCGCACCAGAAGGATAATTAAACATACTCATAGCCATGTATTTTGGCTTGTCGCTGGCTAAATCAGCTTTATAAGTTTGCTGCTCGTCCCAGTAAGCCTGCCACTTGGATTCAATTTCTTTAGGGTTATAACGCTGCATATCAGGATTATTGTACAGGATTGTATCTGTTAGAGCTACTGCTCGAAGTCAAAGTGCCACCACTCATACGGCCACTGCACGAAGCGCTCTTGCCGCATGGCCATCGTGAGTAACTGCCGGTTTCGTAATTGTTCCGTCGACAAGTCGGCAGCGTCGGCATGCGCACGCGCCGAAAAGTCATCATGATCGGTACCCATATTTAGCAAGTTACCACTTTTGTCGGCCAGCGTTAGGTCGATCGCCAAACCTTGGCAATGTTTTGATTCCTCGAGCACATAGCGCTGATCGGGCTCGAACGATTGTAAAGTTTTTTGCACTGCTGGCGTTCGGTAAGCATCCCAAATAACTAATTTATAGCCCTGCTGGCCCAGCGTATCAGCGACCAGCCCCAGCGCTTCAGCGGCCGGCGCAATTAAACGTGGACTAGTCTCGTCGCTAATCGCTCGTCCAACAATATTGCGATCAGTCGCATAGCGCATATCTATGGTTAGATCTGCGATGTACTGATCAAGTTCGACTAACTGCATACTAGAACTGCTGCAAAAAACTCGTGCTAAAGGCGGTGTTCTGTTGTTGCTGAGCTTGCCAGCGCTCTTCAGCTAAACGCACTAAATTTTGAACTAAATCGATACTGCTCATGCCACTGGCGCGCCAGTTGTGAGCGTACAAACTTCCGGGGAGTGGATTAACTTCGTTAAATAACACTTTGCCTGTTTCGCTGTCGATGAGCATATCAACGCGAGCAATTCCGCTGCAGCCAAGAGCGCGATATACGCTTAAGCCCAAAGCTTCGGCTTGTTTATATAGTTTGGCATCGAGTTTTGCGGGAAGTTCGCTATAGCCCTGCGCACCTTTAGTGCCAGATTTGCCACCACCCTTTTTACCACCACTACGAATGTATTTTGTGTCGAAGTCAAAAAAATCTTCGGCATTTGTAAGGGGTCGCTCGAGTAAGGCTGGCGTTAATGTTTCATTGCCAATTATTGGTAGCGTAACTTCGATTAAATTGGCAACTTCTTCTTCAACCAGTACTTTGTCGTCGTAATGAAAAGCCACTTCAAGGCCGTTTTCGAGCTCCTTTCAATCTTTAACCCGCGAAATTCCAATACTTGAGCCTAGGTGAGCCGGTTTTACGAACAACGGGTAGCTAAGTTTAGCTTCGATGTTTTTTATAAAATCGTCGGCTTGGTTTTTGTAGGTGTATACCATCTTGCTAGTCGGCAAGCTTTCGGAAGTCACCAACAATTTGGCAAGCACCTTGTCCATGGCGATCACTGAAGCATCCATGTCGCAGCCCACGAATGGCACGTTGGCCATACGTAATAAGCCCATCAGGCTACCGTCTTCACCGTATGTTCCGTGAGTAGCTGGAAACACTACGTCGATTTTACGGCTGGTTTTGCGTCCAGCCAGACCGCCGGTCTTAATCAGCGTCATGCCGCCATCAAGCTGCACGCTTACCGGCTGCGCTTTTAGCAACCAGTTTTTAATGTTTCCACTCGAAAACAAGCTAATATCTTTTAATTTGTCGTCCCAATACCAAGTACCATCCTTGGCAATGTAGATTGCCTCGACGTTGTATTGCCTGCTCAACTCTAAAGGCTTAATAATGCTAGATATGGCCGTCACCACCGACACATCGTGCTCAGTACTGCGGCTGCCAAAAATAACGGCGATTGTCTTCATAGAATTAGTGGCGCCCTTTCTTCTGTTTAGTATAAGCAATTAACGGTCATGGTTACAAGGCACACCTTCAGCGGATGACTTTCTTTCTTTAAGGAAGCTGTTTGTAGCTTGTCCCATTATTTTGGGAATACAATTTTATTCCCCCTGTAAAAATTCGACATTCCCATTATTTTGGGACAATATTGGAATGCTAAAAATTGAGTGCAACTAATGCCTGAAGGGACGTCGTCTACGCGTAGTTGTCGGTCCAGTCGTTTTGCATCAAAACGAGATCGCCGGCCGCCACAAACTGATCAAGGTTTTGATAGAAGTTGAGCGGGTTATGTTCAATCCGAACCTCACCCTTAAAGCCACCGTTATTCAAGCCTTTTTCGATGTATGGAGTGGCTGAGTTGCTCATTAATACGACAATGTTTGGTCGTGCATCGGCTACAAGTTCGCCGAGTTCGACGTGGACAGGCTCTGTCTCGATTCCCTGGTCGACAAGTCCGGGAGTAACGTAAATTTTGCGCTTAGCTGGAAGTTCAGCAAGCAAAGCTGCACCCGCACGGACGCCTTCGATATTGCCATTGTAGGTATCATCAATAATCCAAGCGTCGCCGAGTTGGTAGGGTTGCATACGATGTTCGTAAGGTTTAGTTTTGGCGACGCCGGCTTGAACCTGTTCCTTGGTAAGCCCTAGCTGCAAAGCAAAGGCAGCTACAAATGCCAGAGTTGCCACTTGGTGACGGCCAACCAACGCGCTCTGTAAATTAATCTTTTGCTTGCCTTTAGTGAGTGTAAAGCTGGTTCCTTCTAGGCTAATTTTGACGTTGCCTACCTTATAGCCAAGTGCACCGTTCTGATCAAAATGCACGTGATGATCGGTTTTAAACGGTTCAATGCTTTTAGTAACAGTATTTACATAGGCTTGGCCGACGGGCACGGCACTGGTAACACTAAAAATGTCCTCACCAGCTTGTTGAACCGATTTGTAGCGATCCAAATGTGCTGGAGCAACGCCCGTTACTACAGCGTGCGTTGGCTTGGTATTGTTAGCAAATTCGGCAACATCGCCGGGCTCACCTTCACCAAATTCAATAATAATTACATCTTCTTTGCCGGTCAGCCGCTTGGCAAAATAGGCATGCGAAATGGCCACGTTTTTGTTACCAGGCGTTACGGCCACAGTCTTGCCTTCGCTGAGCACCGTAGCAAGTAACTCCTTCATGGATGTTTTACCGTAGCTGCCAGCAATAGCGATTTTTATGGCAGCGTGCTCTGCAAATATCTGTTGCGATTCGGTGACTAGCCGTGCCTGCCGCGGCTGAACAACAAAATAGCGACCTAGCTCCAGCGGAATCACCACAACATGACCCCATATAATCGGCGTCATTAAAATTAAGATTAGCCCAATGTTGATTCCTAAAAACCATCCGAACGCAAAATACGACACAATGCTCAAAATTCCGGCGGTATATTCCAAGCCTATCCCAACCAAAAGAGCAGCTGTCAGCAAACGTGCAGCTTTGGTGTTATCTAAAGTTCGACGCTTTGCGACGGTTGTAAAGTCTTTAGTGCGCCACCACCACTTAAGATATGGTTTTATTTGGTATTCGGTAGATTGCAGCATGAACACCAAATTACGCGCGTAGCTTGGTCGGTACAGACTCCAAAAAGCGGCTAACATGCTAAAAACTC
>CAYXYX010000068.1:0-3645 GCA_964469755.1 uncultured Candidatus Saccharibacteria bacterium
GGTTACACAAGCATCCACAGGTAGGCATGGCTTCGGCATTGGCTTTAATTGGCCACAGTTTTCTAGATGGCGTTGGCATTGGACTGGGGTTTCAGATAAATACGGCAGTTGGTGTGGCGGTGGCCATCGCGGTGATTGCCCATGACTTTACCGATGGTCTTAACACGGTATCGCTCATGTTGCTGAATAATAATAGTTCCAAACGGGCGCTGGCATTTTTAGTTGCCGATGCCGTGGCACCGATCTTTGGAGCCCTTTCAACGCTATTCTTTACGATTTCTGACACTGGTTTAGTCCTATACTTGGGCTTTTTTGCCGGCTTTTTGCTGTACATTGGGGCTAGCGAAATTCTTCCTGAGGCCCACAGCAAACATTCCTCCTATGGCACCATTTTACTGACCATACTTGGCGCGGCTTTAATGTTTGTACTTACTCGACTGATAGCTTAAATCTTGGGAAAAGGGACTGATTAGATTAAGGTGGGGTGCATAAAGGGAGCGAGTGGCTCAACGCTATATGTGAAAGAATGAGAGTTCGGGCGAGCCGAGCTTAATAGGGTGCGATGGGGGATTCGCAAACTCCTATTTAGCACGCGCCTAGCGCGTATGGTCCATAGAGGACTCAATCGGCTCGCCCTATGTGACATTGACCTTCTCGGGAGGTCGCTGCCACACCTCTCTTCAGTGAACTTTTATATGCCGGCAAAGGATGCTAATCCGTCTGCACAGACACATAGGGCGAGCATTGCTGCACGCCTCGTCCACTGAAGTTTAATTGTTAATCTAATCAGTCCGCGTGTAGTACAGGGCATAATCGCTCGTACAACGAAAACATTCTATCAAATCAAAACAAAAAGTGAAGTTTTAATTTACACAAACTAATCAACTATACTGATGACTATGCGTAAACGCTTTGTCGTTCTAATTTTGGCAGTACTGCTGGTCGTAACTGTTTCTGGCTATGTTAAAGATGCCCACGACACCGATGCGCCAAATCAGGCGACCATACGGGTTGTTCCCGCAAAAAGGCTACCTCCGACGCCATCCAATTCAACGGCTCAGGTCTTTGACAAAACTCAGCACTCCTTAACAAAACCGACGAGTCGCTGGGTAGTCGTCAATAAACAACGTCCACTTGATCCAAAGACCTATGCCCCGGTTGATTTAGTTACGCCAAAAGTGCCCATTCGCGTTAATACTCAGTTGCGCCAGGAAACCGCAACGGCAACTGCACTTATGTTTAATGACGCCCAGAATGCTGGTGCGCCAATGATCGTTTCCAGCGGTTACCGTTCGTACAGCTATCAGGTAGGTCTCTACAATGGCTACGTATCAGCTCAAGGCAAAGCATTAGCCGATACGCAAAGTGCTCGTCCTGGCTATAGCGAGCATCAAACAGGACTAGCGGCCGATGTGTCCCCCCTTGACGGCACCTGTAGCGTTAAACAGTGTTTTGCCGCTACCAAGGCTGGTAAGTGGTTGGCTGCGAACGCCTATCGTTATGGTTTTATAATTCGCTATCCCGAGGGTAAGACAGCTATAACCGGCTACGAATACGAGCCCTGGCATGTTCGTTATGTAGGAACTGAGCTGTCGACTGAAATGCATGACAAGGGTATACAGACCATGGAAGAATTCTTTGGCCTTGGCGCCGCACCTACCTATTAATTTGCTACAATATGGTTATGATTTACGCCGTCGTTGTTTTGGGGCTATTAGTTTTAGTATTGTTGGCAGTTGTATTGCGCCGCCCGACGCCACCAGCTGCTGATACGCAAAGTGCGCTGTTACTTAAAGAAGATCTGCGTACACTTAGCGAAGATATCACTAAGCTTAAAGACGGCATGCAGACGCAGATTTCCGATCGGCTCGATAAATCACAGGCCATGATGATGGGCAGTCTTCAGAAGCAATCCAGCGAAAGTAATAAAATTATTACCGAAATAACCCGCAATTTAACTGAACTCAAGGAGTCAAATAAGCGAGTTGTTGATGTGGCCGATGAACTCAAAACCTTACAAAATGTGCTGCAAAACCCCAAACAACGCGGTGGTTTGGGAGAGTATTACTTAGAGAATGTGCTGGCTAACGTTATGCCGCCGGGTATATATGAAATGCAGCACAAGTTTAAAGACGGCGAGATTGTTGACGCAGTTATTAAACTTGATAAGGACCGAATCTTGTCGATCGATAGCAAGTTTAGCCTTGAAAACTATAACCGGCTGGTTGAATCTAAAGATAAGCTGGAGCGTGAAAACCTTGTGAAGGTGTTTAAAAATGACCTTAAATTACGCATTGACGAGACTGCCAAGTACATCCGTCCTGCCGAAAACACCCTAGATTACGCCTTTATGTTTATTCCCAGCGAAGCTATTTATTATGATCTGCTAGTTAACAAAATTGGTGCCGCTAGCACCTCGTCGCGTGACCTGATTGAGTATGCTTTTGTAGATAAAAAAGTAATTATAGTTAGCCCTACCACTCTATTAGCCTACCTGCAGACCGTTATGCATGGCCTTAAGAGCTTGCAAATTGAAGAACAGGCCAAAGATATTCAGAAGCGAGTTGGTGAACTTGGTAAGCACATTGCTGCCCACGACAGTTTTATGCAAAAACTCGGCAACTCACTAGGTACAACCGTGGGTCACTTTAATAATGCGCATAAAGAACTCAAAAAAATGGATAAGGACGTAGTGAAAATTGCCCATACCAGCCCAGCTGTTGAGCCATTATTGCTTGATCGCCCAACAGAGGACGAAAACTAGTTTTCTTCGAGCTTGGCTTTTTGTTTAAGAAGGTCGATGGTTAAAGCGGCTGTCCAGCTAAAGTTGGCGCCGCCAGCTGGGGTACCGTCCAACGGGTCAAAGTATTCGTGGAAGCCGCTATTGCCAACCATTTCGAGTGTACTGTCGCGCAGGGCAGCGGCGTGGTCGTGATATCCGTACCGCTCTAAACCATCAATAATCAGCCAATTCATGTTCACCCACGATGGGCCTTGCCAATATAATTTGCGGTGAAACTGTTGGGCCTCTACCGGTACTGACGGCACAGGGAAGGCCGTGCCGAACATATGGCTACTTTCGAGTAGTTTTACTAAATGGGCGGCATTGTCGTCACTGATGCTACCAGAATATAGGGGTAGAAGCGTGCCTAGGCTGGGAATTTTTATTAAATTGTGGGTCATAAAATCACGGGAGTAGTATTGGCCAGCAAAGGGGTCCCACAGCTCTTCCAGGCCACGTTCGGTCTTACGCATGTGCGCTCGGAGCTCGTCGGGCAGCTCTTCTTTTAGGCTATTTGCAATATGTTGCAGATGATGATTGGCGCGTATAAAAATGCTGTTAAACACCACGTCTTCTATAGCAAACAGGCCGTGATCAAGAATTCGGTCAATATCGTACGCTTTGCGGCGTAGGCGGAGTTGTGTGTCGAATAAGGCCAAGACTTCGACGGCCGAAAAGCGCTGGTCGCTGGGCACCGACTTAGTGTCGCGTCGGAACATATTAATGACTGGCGCAAGGTGTAGCTTTTCGACGCCCCGGACCCACCAACTGAGCTGGTGTTCGTGCAATTCGTACATCCAGGGCGGAGTGTTATCGGTACCCGTTTCCCAAGTGTGAATCTGTAAAACAAGGCCTTCATTATG
>CAYXYX010000069.1:0-252 GCA_964469755.1 uncultured Candidatus Saccharibacteria bacterium
TTGGTTACATGGCGTAGTGACGTCCATTGGCGTAGCCGCGAAGGTGTTGGTTAGGGTTACGACATCACTTTGTTCGCCAACGATACCACCGGTGCCGAAGTGCAAGAAGTTGCCGCTGTCGCCTGTTACCGTTAGGGTGCCAGAAGCGTAACTGTTGGCGATAGTAGCGCTAGAAGCATGACCAACGAGGCCGCCAAGCGCACGGCAGGCATTGTGGCAGACACTTACTGCCTCCCCGCTGACCGTGATGTT
>CAYXYX010000069.1:355-3619 GCA_964469755.1 uncultured Candidatus Saccharibacteria bacterium
CTATTCGTTATCTTGGTGTCATTAACGCTTAGGCTCTGAGTTAAGCCTACGAGACCGCCAGCTACATAGCGGAATTGCCCACAGTTGCTGTCTCCTTCGAGGAGGATGTTGCCGCTCGACGACGAGGCATCAAGTTTTAATTTACCGGTTGAGTAGCCGATAATGCCCCCATAGGGGTATTCGACATCTTCGCTATAGCAGTTTGGAACACTTACAGTACCATCAAAATGCACACGCGAGATAACGGGTGTGTTGGCCCCGCCAAAACTTGCACCAACGACGCCACCCGTACCATAGGTATCGCTTTTATTTTGAGCATTGCCAATGACTGTTGCGTTGCTGAGGCTAAAGTTTAACAGGCGCGCGTTTTGGTCAATGGCCGCAAATAACCCGACCCTTCCAACCTTTTGAGTAGTATTGTTGCTCTGGTCGATATACAGATTACTAATGGTATGGCCGCGACCGTCCAAGCCACCTGCAAAGTTCAGATTGTACATGCCAATAGGGATAAAGCCTGTACCACTATTCCAATTGATGCTATCGGCACAGTCAACATCGCCAGTAAGCGCATAGTTGGCGGTTCGATTCAGTTGGATGTTTTGCAGGTTTTGACAGGTAGCTACCTGGTATGGGTCGGTTGTTGTACCGCTGCCTGACATACCATTTGATACATTATCATCGGTGGTAGCTGTTGCGTTTGATGGGACGCTAGCATAGCCGTAATTGTCTATAGTTACCACTTCAACTTCATACTGCGAATTGGTATCGAGGTTGGTGAGATAAAGCATGGTATCTGTGGTGTAGTAGCTGGCAGCCTGCCAGTCGGTACTACCAACTTTACGGTAGTATACGGCGTGCGCCTCGCCCTGATTTGGGCTAGCATCCCAGTAGACGCCTATTTGCGATGTAGACTGGACGTCAAGCGTCAGGCCAGTGGGTGAGTCGGGATTTGGATTGTTATTTGCTACTAACGTTGGGTAGTCGCTGGTAACTTGCCAGATAGCTGGAGCGTCAAAGACCCAGTTCAACATAGGAGCGTTACTGTGGTTATTTTTAAAGTAGTTACCATCAGAGCTTGTGGGGTTTACACCGGAACAACGTGTGTTGCTGTGATCACTACCAACGCATGGCGCATTGTCGCCCAGGCCAAGGGCCCCAGCTACCACCGCTAACGCCGTATCCATGATCGTTACCAACCAGACCGCCAACATATTGAACACCTCCTGGTACTGTTATCGGTGTGGAAGCAAACGAGTCAGGCAGGCTGATGTTGCTGCTGTGTTCGCCAACCAGACCGCCTACATTAACGTACTGCAAAAAGCTGCCGGCATCACCCTGTACTTTTAGCTGTCCGGCGGCATATGTTTTGCGCAAGCCTATATTGTTGCCATAGCCAACCAGGCCGCCGATATTTCTGCAGCCAACGGCACAGTACTCAGTTGCTTCACCGTTAAAAGTGATATTCATCGCAGAATAGCTATCATATACGTTTGCGTCCCGATTGGCCTCGAGTAGTCCAGTCAGTCCACCAGCCGCATAATTATAGTCGCCACAATCTGCGCCACCATTAACTGTGATAGAACCGGTTGATGAAGAGAATTGAATTTCCAGGAATCCATATTGCGCGCCAACAATACCGCCCATATGCTGGACGCCATTACAGCTCGGCACAGTGATGGCACCATCAAAACTTACGCGAGAAATTTTAGGATAACCATTAGTATCGCTGATTTTACCAACAATACCGCCAGTGGCACCGGATTTACCAACAGCGGTTTGAGCGCCGATGATAGTTGCATTGGTGAGATTGAAGTTTAGGAAGCGAGCTGAATCAGCTGTCTGCGCGAATAGTCCCACGTACGCATTATCTTCGGCATTATCGGTTTGATCTATATAAAGGTTGTTGATGGTGTGTCCGCGCCCATCAAGGCTCCCCATAAAGGACTGGCTCATGCCGATGGGGGTAAAGCCGGTGCCTCCATTCCAGTTAACGCTATCCGAACAATCAATATCATTCGAGAGTATAAAGACTTTATCTGGATGTACATCAATATCTTGAAGATTTTCACAGGTAGCAATCTGATAGGGGTCATTTTGAATACCCTGGCCATTAATTCCGTTATAGCCGCTAGAGGTTACGCCTACAGCTCTGGCGAGATGAGGCTGCAACACGAAAAATACCCCCGTTACCAAGAGGAGTGCCACTAATTGCAGTACTAACCAACGTTTTTTTGATGTCACCGTGTCTTCTTTCTTCTTATGCTTAATTGTATTAGGAATTAACGGTGTTGGCAAGCCAAAAAGACCTATTTTGTATACAAAATATATTCAAACCTTATGTTAGACGTATTTTTTAAGAATTTCTCGATATAAATTGGCTAATTTGATAGCCTGAGAACGTTCGTTATAAGCATCAGCCCGAATAGCACTTAGAGCACCCATCTTCTTGGCTGTAGTGCGGTCTGAGAGGATTTTTACGATACCATCAGCAAATGCAGTAATGGTTGGTTTTGTAATGTATCCGTTAAGGCCGTCTTTAATAACATCATTAATCAGAGGATCGACTGCCAACAGGGGGAGTCCTGCTTGAGCAGCCTCGTTAAGTGCTAGATTTTGAGTGTCCGTTAAAGACGGGAGAGCAAACAGATCAGCACAGCCGAGTACCGCCCCTAGGTCTTTATTCTCGATATAACCGGTCTTAATAATGGCGTCGGCTACCCCGAGCTCTGCTCCTAAATCAATAAGCGTGTCACCATGTTTAAAGTCGCCTACCAGAAGGAGTTTAAGCTGAGGCAGTGACTTGCGAGCTTTGGCGAAAGCTTTAATCAGGAGTTCAACATTCTTTTCTTTACCAAGACGCCCAGTAAACATTACAACAAGATCGTCGTCGGTGATGCCATAGTGCTGTTTGCAGGCAGCTATTTTGGCTTGATTCGTTGTAATTTTATCAACGCCGGTAGGCAGTATCTCGATAGGGGCTTGTGTCTTCCAGCGTTTAAGCTGTAGTTCCATTTTCTTACTCGGTGCGATTACCAAATCGCAGTAATTATGGATTAACGTCATTGCTTGCTTAATAGCTTGGCGATTCATGGCTAGGCGATTGCGACTGGGTTTGATGAGTTTAACATCCTTAAAGCCACCGCCAGTGATAACCGGAGCAACTGCGCTCAAAAGCATAAATCCCGCACCGATAGCAGGGTAAGACTTGGTGTATTCATTTAAATCAGTGTGGTAGGTGCTAACCAGTGGGATGTTATTTTTAAG
>CAYXYX010000070.1:0-2626 GCA_964469755.1 uncultured Candidatus Saccharibacteria bacterium
CAGTGTATCCACTGCGGTGCAACCACCAGTAATTACGAAAACTGCGCCCTCGCCAGTTGCAACGATTTAGTACTGATTTGTGAAGATTGCAAGCAAGACGAAGCAAAGTTATATCACTCTGCTGATTGCCACAAAATTGGCGCCCTCGCCTCAGCGTAACTAGTTTACTTTATTGACGATATGTGCTATAATACTTTTAACAATGAGACCAGCACACGAATCACCGGCACCGGCGCATGAGTCATCAGATTTAACTGAGGGCGGCACAGTTCAAGGTGCCTCTAACTTTAGTGCCCTGGAGGTCGAGAAGGCGCGACTCGCGGTTGATTATTTGGAGGGTCTTCGCACAGATCTGCGCCAGCCAGGTGAGCGCACCGGCAAATATACTGAATCCGAAGCTATTGCACGTGATCTTATTGTGCACATGATAAGCTCTTCTTCCAAAACTGGAGCGCTGCGACGCGGTTTAGCGGAGCACATGAAAAACAGGATAGTTACATTGCGCGATGATGCCGAAGCAGCAAAGAAGAATAAGTAGATTCTTTGTTAGACTAAACAGGTGACTATCTCCGACACCATCGCCGCAAAACTCAAAGAATTGCCCCGTGAACCGGGTGTGTATTTTCATAAAGACGCCAAGGGCGAGATTATTTATGTAGGCAAAGCAGCCGTGTTACGCAACCGCGTGCGGCAGTATTTTCAGACCAGCCGCGGGCGTGATATTAAAACCGAAGCGTTGGTGCGTGAAATCGCTGACGTTGAGTGGGTGACTGTCGATTCTGAAATCGATGCCTTATTTTTAGAAGCTGAACTCATTAGGCGTTATATGCCGCGCTACAACATTTTGCTGCGCGATGACAAGTCGATGAGCTACATTCGGATCGATTACGACAGCGACTACCCAACCGTAAGTACCACCAGACGGCCGTTAGATGACGGTGCGCGCTACTTTGGCCCGTATTCGTCAACTACTACCATTCGCCAGGCGCTCAAGCTGCTACGGCGAGTTTTTCCTTATGCCACGCGGCAAATTCCTGGCCAAAAACGGGCCACGCTGCATTACCATTTAGGACTTGACCCAGGCCTAGAAGAAGGTCGTACCAGCTTAGAAGATTATCGTGCCAATTTACGGCTGTTGATTGCCTATATTGAAGGTAAGCGCGTAACAATTATCCGCGAACTGGAACAAGAAATGAAGGCGGCGGCAAAAGTTCAAGATTTTGAAACTGCTGCTAAAAGGCGCAATCAACTTACCAGCCTGCAGCGGCTCAGCCATCAGGTTATCTTTAGTGACAAAGAGTTTTTGGACATTAGCAAAGATTATGCGCTTAACGAGTTGGTTGATTTGCTGACATTAGGCGATTTTCCTAAGCGCATCGAAGGCTATGACATTAGTCATATGCAAGGCACCGACGTAGTGGCCAGTATGGTGGTGTTCACCAACGGCGTCAGCGACAAAGCCGAGTACCGTAAATTTAAAACTAAAATTGACCATAACAACGACTTTTATAACATGAACGAAACGCTCAAACGCCGGCTGAGCGAAAAAAATATCAAAGCTTGGGGTAAGCCAAGTCTCGTACTAATTGATGGCGGTAAGGGCCAGCTGGATGCCGCCATTAAAGCCCGCGATGAGCAGGGGTGCGCAACCTTGCCGTTTATTGGCCTGGCTAAGCGCGAAGAACAAATTGTGATTGCTAAAGGCCGCAGTAATGTCGAACTAAATGAGCAAATTATGCATAAGCTAGGTGGCTTTGCGACCGAAAGCGACGATTTTATCCTCGTAAATATTCCCCACCGAACCAATTTGGTTAAATTACTGCAGCGGGTGCGTGACGAAAGCCACCGCTTTGCCGTGAGCTATCACAGTGTGCTCAAGGGCAAGCGCCAAACTAGCAGTGTGCTCGAAGAAATTCCCGGTATCGGGCCGGCCACACGCAAGAAGTTGTTGAAGCAATTCGGTAGCATGCGTGGCGTGAGCCAAGCTAGTGAAGTCGAGCTGGCTACTGTCCTTGGTAGCAAAAAAGCGGCAATGGTTTTCAAATATACTAAATAGCTTTGCTATACTGTTGCCTATGTCCTCACTGTTCTCTTCTGATTTCTTTAGTGCTAACCGGCGTAGCTTGCAGGCGGTGTTGCCTGAAGGCGTGCCAATTGTACTTACCGCCAACGGGTTGTTACAGCGTGGTGCTGACGGGTCGTTTGCGTTTGCTCAAGATGCCAACTTTTGGTATTTGACCGGTGTTAATGATCCAGATATTACCGTCGTTATTCACGGACAGAGGGAGTTTTTAATTGCGCCGGTCCGTGAAGGATCGCGGGCGACCTTTGACGGCAGTATTGACCAAAAAGCACTAACTAAAACCTCTGGCATAAATGAAGTGGTTAATGAATCGGCCGGCTGGAAGCGGTTAGATGAACTATTGGGCAAGACTAAAAAAGTAGCCACCCTAGCCGCTGCACCAAATTATATTGAGCAGTACGGTATGTACGCTAATCCATCGCGGCAGCGCTTGCAGGAACGCTTGCATAAACATGTGGCAGACTTGGAACTGCTGGACGTACGAACACCTCTGGCACGGTTACGCATGGTCAAACAGGGGCCCGAGTTAAAGGCAATTCAAAA
>CAYXYX010000070.1:2738-3603 GCA_964469755.1 uncultured Candidatus Saccharibacteria bacterium
GTGGTGAGCGAGCTTGTACGCTGCACAACGTAGCTAACCAAAGCCGTCTTAAGCCCGACCAAATCGTGATTGTGGACGTCGGTGCCGAGTTTGAACATTATGCCGCTGACATTACTCGCACGATTGCTCTCCAAAAACCCACCCAGCGCCAAAAAGATGTGTACCAGTCGGTTTTGGCCGTGCAAACCTATGCTGCCGAACTACTAAAGCCGGGAGTTAAGCTACAGACTTATGAGCAGAAAGTCGCCAAGCGTATGTTTACTGAGCTTAAGGCGCTAAAACTCACAAAGTCAAAAGATGATATCCGACATTATTTTCCGCACTCCACCTCCCATTACCTTGGCCTGAATGTGCACGATGTTGGCGATTACGAACAAGCACTGCAGCCCGGTGTGGTCATGACGGTTGAGCCAGGCATATACATTCCCGAAGAGGGCATTGGCGTGCGTATCGAAGATGACATATTAATTACCGAAACTGGCATTCAAATTCTGAGCGATAATTTGCCGCGTAAGCTGTTTTAGGGCTACAATGGATGTAATGAAAAACCCGTTTGCACGTCTGTTGCTACGCTGGTTCGTCTGCAGTTTGGGACTATGGATTGCCGCTGGCCTGCTCGGCGGCAGCATTAGTTATGGTCAGAAGTTCAGCGCGATCATCATCGCCGGATTAGTGCTCGCATTGGTCAACATTGTGCTCAAACCAATCGTGGTAATATTTGCCTTGCCGGCACTGTTATTGACACTGGGATTGTTCATGGTCGTCATCAATGGCTTGATGGTTTATTTGGTGAGTAAGTTCTACGCACCGCTCGAAGTCACTAACTTCTGGGCAGCAATATTTGCCGGCATTATTATAGGTCTGG
>CAYXYX010000071.1:0-3584 GCA_964469755.1 uncultured Candidatus Saccharibacteria bacterium
CAAATAAGCTAGTAAACCTACCCAGATATTCTTCATCAAAACTAGCTAAGATATTAGGAGTCCCCATAGCCATACTCCGCGCATAAATAGCGCCGTATAGCGAAGTCACCATGTGCTCATCGGCACCTTGACGGGTGCGATACTCACCTTCAAGGCCAATAGTGCCAACTTCAACAATGCTCTTTGGATCGAGCGAGTTGACCAAGGCCCAACCCTCATCGCTAATATCGAGCTTGTCTTCGTCGGTTTCTTCCCTGTTGGCATCATTAAGCGTTTTAAAGCCAACGCCCTCTTGGTAGGTCATCATACGGATGCAACCTACAACTTTGCCATCCTGACGTGCAGTGACCATCTGACTGACCGACTCATAGGGGGCATAATCAGCCTGCATTTTTTTACGCTTCTCGACGTAGCCCATGGCTTTAAATACCGAGTATTCAATGTCTTCTGCTTGCTTCCACGATGGGGTTGTGGGGTTGTGGCACAGTACCAAATCAACATCGAGCATCTGCTCGTGCACTTCGGGAATCACCACTGGCTCAAGGGACTCTGGAGCCTGGCTTGATTCTATCAGCTGCAAGCTCACGAATGGAACGTCTTGACTTGTTTCGTTGTTGGGGGCAAATTCATGTATTGACATAATAAATCCTAATTAATGTGGTGTACCACAGGCAATGGAAAGCCGTTAAATGTTGAACCATAAACTGTCGAATAGGCGCCAGCGGTACCGATGTGTATAACATCTCCGACTTTGATGTCCGATGGTAGTAAATAATCTGCACCCAGCGTGTCATAGGCATCACAAGTTGGACCAGATAGGGTAAAGCTCTTTTTGTAGCCACTCGGGCTGTGCTCTGTATGAATTGGGTAACGCAAATTGGGCATTTCGAGAGGCTCGATAAGGCCCTGGAAAGTGCCAACATCAAGATATAGCCAATCGCTACCACTGCGGTGCTCGCGGCCGATTACCGAAGTAACCATTGTGCCGCTATTGGCGACCATGTAGCGTCCTGGCTCAGCAATAAGTTCGATGTCTTTGGGAACGTATTTAGCGACTCCTTCGTAAATAGCGCCGGCAATTTCTTCGAGAGTTGGAATGGGTTCGGCATAATCAGCCGGAAAACCGCCGCCAAGATCCAAGAATTTGATTTTAAAGCCCTTATCTTCGAGGCGGCGTATGACATCACCGGCAATTTCGAGCGCTGTCTTCCATACCTGAACGTTTTCGGACTGCGATCCAACGTGGAACGTGACCCCGACTACTTGCAGGCCAGCATCAGCGGCCATTGAACAGTAATCAATAGCGTGCAGCGCATTGACGCCAAACTTTTTAGATAGGGGAAACTTACTGCCGTAATCGGACACTTTTAGCCGCAAATATACGTTTGCACCTGGAGCATTGAGGGCAAGTTTTTGGATTTCAGTTACCCCATCGAATGCAAAGTAGCGGACGCCAAGTTCATAGGCTCGCTTAATATGATGCGGGATTTTAACCGGATTACTATACATAATACGGTCTGGCTTAATACCTAAATCGATCAGCTGTTCGAGTTCACCTAAAGAGGCGACGTCGAAACCTCGAACAGATTCGTTGATACGCTTAATAATTGCAGGATCGTTGTTGGCCTTAATGGCGTAGTAAATACCAACTTGTGGTAGTACCTTCTTAAAATGAGCAACTTTAGCTTCAACATCAGATAAATCAGTTAATAGATAGGGCGTGACGTAGCTTGCCTGCTTTGGCTTGCTTATCTGCGCTTTAGAAGTGTTCACATGTTTTTGGGCTAATGCCATACATATTCCTTATGTTTACGACTTACATTAGTATACATTATTTTTGAGTTTTTGGCAATACTATTTTATAATTAAATAAAAAGGACACCCATGCAAAAGCATAGATGTCCTGATTTATCTACTAAAGAACTGCTCAGCAGTGTACACTGCTGACCCCTAAAAAGCAAGCACTAATCTTGCTGTTCGGATGCGGCATCACGAGCAATACGCTTGCGGCGGTGCTTAGCCGCTGCAAACAAAGCCCGAACGCCAATCAAGCCGGCGATAACACCATAAGTTATTGGACTATCGGCCACCGATTCCAGACCGTTAAAGACAGCCTCCGTACCAGCGGCTTCGCTTACCGAAACAGCGGTGCCAATACCCAGACCGAGTCCCACATTGACCGCTCCAAGGGCACGAGCAACTCGTAACCCAAGCTGACGGTGATTTTCGGTCGGTTCATCGGGGTGTTTTCCATAATCAAGAACTACGGTAGCCGCCGAGCCTAAGCCTACCGCAATTAAGACAGTGTCCCCTTTATCCTTAAGAGATCGGCCTGCGGTGCGGAGTTGTTCTAGACTCTCATCGGTAGCCTCGTCGACTTCATCTGGGATTATGTAACGATCAGCAATTTCGGTGGTAGCAGCATTAAACGTATCTAGTCCGCGGGACGTACCCTCGGTTAGCAAGGTTTCGGTAGTAAGACTAAACAAGCCCATTGCGGCACCGGTTGCCAGCGGAGCAGCTATAGCGGCGGCAACATTGCCGCCAATCATTTCTTGGTGAACCGTGAGATACGTACTGCTACCGACCGCAAATAAGGCCGCTTCCATACCTAACTGATGCGCCACCAGCCCCAACGAAGTGGCATAAAAGGTCGCTTTATCTCGCAACGAAGCATCCTGGTGGTCTTCCCGTGCTGCGTTCCAAATGGCACGAATATCTTCGAATCTTTCTGACATAAGATGCAATAATAGCATAATCGTTCGATATTGTCAATAAGCTTGGCCTTTTGGGCTATTTCTGTTACAACCAAGATATGCCTGCACGCATTGCTGTTATTGAGGACGACCTCCCGATTGCTCAGATGTACCAGTTCAAGCTGGAGCAAAACGACTTTACGGTTGCCTTGGCCCACGATGGCCGCGCCGGATTGGTAATGTTAAAAGACTTTTTGCCGGATCTCATCTTGCTCGATATTAAAATGCCGCACATGTCTGGCGACGAAATGCTCACTGAGTTGCGCACCACAGATTGGGGCAAAAACATTCGAGTTATTATCTTAACTAACATTAGCCGCGATGAAGCACCGCAAGTGCTGCGTTTTTTGAACGTCGACCGCTACATTGTCAAGGCCCATCACACCCCGCAGCAGGTGCTCGATATTGTCAAGGAAGTACTAAAATAATTGTCAAACACTAACGCTTAGCTTAAAGTTAGGGTATGGCTCAAAAAGTTGCAATCATCGAAGATGACCAAACGATCTCTCAAATGTATCGTTTTAAGTTTGAGGCCGAAGGCTTCACGGTAGAAACTGCCGAAAACGGTAAGCTGGGCCTACAATTGGCCGAGGCCTTTAAACCCGATATTATTCTACTCGACCTAATGATGCCCGAAATGACCGGGGACGAAATGCTCAAAAAACTGCGCGCTACCAGCTGGGGCAAGGCGATTAAAGTTATTATCTTAACGAACATGGGCGAGCAAGAAGTGCCGGCTCGCGTCCGCGAACTGGGCGTAGCGGCAGTTATTCTTAAAGCTGATATGACACCGCGTCAGGTAGCCGAACTCGTTAAAAAGCAGCTAGC
>CAYXYX010000072.1:0-1247 GCA_964469755.1 uncultured Candidatus Saccharibacteria bacterium
ATGTCAATATGACCACCGTGCAATGGATTAAAGTGACCACTCACAATGACTCGCTTCATGAAACTCCGAGGATTCCTTCGATGGCGTAGGCTGTATCTTCCCAATTGCGGACGGATATGCAATCAATGCCCATTTCTTCTACGGCATAGTCGTTGCCGCCGGGCATAATGCTGTCACCCATAAACAAAATGTCTTCCATCTCGAAGCCAGCCAAAGCCATTAATTTTCGCATTCCATAGGCTTTATCGACGCCAGGTTTTGTTACGTCAATCGAGGTAATGCCCGCTGCGCGAACATTAAATTCAGGTATTTTGGGCTGTACCAGGTCTCTAATTTCCATCTTCTTACGGTGATCAGGGTCCCATGATTCCTTTATCTTCAAGCCCTCTTCACCCAGCTCGGCAACAATCTCTTGACCTAATACTGAGAGCGTTATTTGGCTGTCTCTATCCTCGATCAAATCACCATAGGCATGCTCTGGCATGTAACCTGATTCGGCAAAACCTTCTTCAAGCGCTTTGATAATTTTTTTCTTTTCTTCGGGAGTAAAGTCTTCGGCGTATTGCTGTTGCCAATCGCCTTTTACAAATTTGTAGTAACGGGTGCCGCTAGTGGGCATCAGATGTAAGTGCTCTAGTGAGTCGGTCTCAGTGGTAATCTGGGTTAAAAATTGCCGCTGAAATAATTCATATTTGCCCCCTGATATGACGCAAACATGGTATTTTGCCAGTAGTCGATCAAATAAGCCGACCATGCGCGGATCAAAGTGAGATTTGCTCGGCGCAAGCGTGCCGTCAAGGTCAAAAGCTATAAGTTTTTTGTTCATCAAGGCTCCCATTTAGTCAGTTCAATAATACCACAGGGACAATACGCTATAATGGTGCTATATGAAGATTATAGTTACCGGCGGCGCAGGGTTTATCGGCTCAAATTTTGTGCACTACGTCTTACGTGAACGAGCCGACTGGCATGTAACGGTACTCGACAAATTAACCTACGCCGGCAACCGCGCAAACCTCGATGGTTTGCCCGAAGATCGACTGACATTTGTGCAGGGCGACATCTGCGATGCGGCCGCGGTCGATCAAGCCGTGCGCGATCATCAGATCGACACCATCGTCAACTTCGCGGCCGCGACCCACGTCGATCGCTCGTTGATGGAGCCGGACGAGTTCCTCAAGACCGACATCAGCGGCACCTATGTGCTGTTGGAGGCGGCCCGCGCCCATGGCCTCGAGCGCTATCAT
>CAYXYX010000072.1:1257-3188 GCA_964469755.1 uncultured Candidatus Saccharibacteria bacterium
GTCCGTCACATGGTGACGACCTATCCGCAGTACCACATCGTCAACCTCGACCTGCTCACCTACGCCGGCAACCTCGAGAGCCTCCGCGACATCGAGAGCGCCCCGAACTACCAGTTCGTGCAGGGCGACATCTGCGACGCCGAGCTCGTCGACAAGCTAGTTAGTGATCACGACGCCGTAGTGCACTACGCAGCGGAATCGCACAACGACAACTCACTACACAACCCTCGCCCCTTTTTAGACACCAACATCGTTGGCACCTACACGCTCCTCGAAGCCGTCCGTAAGCACGGTAAGCGCTTTCACCACGTCAGCACCGACGAAGTCTATGGTGACCTCGAACTCGACGATCCTGCTAAGTTCACCCCCGAAACACCGTACAACCCATCCAGCCCCTACTCATCAACCAAGGCCGGTTCTGACCTGTTAGTCCGCGCTTGGGTACGTAGCTTTGGCGTACAAGCAACCATTAGCAACTGCTCCAACAACTACGGCCCCTATCAGCACGTCGAAAAGTTCATTCCCCGCCAAGTCACCGAAATCCTCGAAGGCCGCCGACCAAAACTGTACGGTGCCGGCGAAAACGTCCGTGACTGGATACACACCGAAGACCACAGCTCGGGCGTTATGGCTATTCTAGAAAAAGGCCGCATTGGCGAAACCTACCTAATCGGTGCCGATGGTGAACAAAACAACAAAACCGTTGTCGAAATGATCCTAACCACCATGGGCAAAGACGCCAACGATTACGACCACGTCAACGCCCGCCCGGGCCACGATATGCGTTATGCCATCGATAGCAGCAAGCTACGCAACGAACTCGGCTGGGCCCCTAAATTCACCGACTTCAAGACCGGCTTAGCCGATACGGTTAAGTGGTATCAAGACAACGTCGCATGGTGGAAGCCCCAAAAAGACGAAACCGAAGCCAAGTACCAGCAACTCGGTCGTTAATGGAAAACAACTTTTGTCGGCGCTGTGGTGGTGCACTCTCGCAAACTGACGGGCACATTTTTAGCTGCGCTAACGGCCACACCATTTATGCTAATGCCGCCCCGGCTGTAGGGCTCATATTGCTTGATCAGGATGACCGAATTCTTGTGTTAGAACGTGCCCACGACCCCGGTGAGGGCACTCTCGACATCCCTGGTGGCTTCTGTGACGGTGCCGAAACAGCCGAAGCCGCTGTAGCTCGCGAAACCTTAGAAGAAGTTGGAATTAAGTCATCACAGTACACGACGCCCCAACTGATTTTGACTGCACTTGATTACTACGACTTTGCCGGCGAAACCGTCACCGTCCTGTCGATCACCTTTTGGGCCAAACTTATTGAGCCCGTGACGCCGGTCGCCGGAGATGACGCCGCGAGTGCTGAATTTGTCGACATAGACAGCGTTGGCAAAATGTTCTTCCCGGGCGTCCAAGCCGCCGTCGATCAATTTATAGCTGATCATAGTATAATAAGCGCAGTAAAACAGAGAGGCTAACCAATGGCATCAGAACTGAGCGTCGAAACCACTAATATTCCTGGATTTTTTGTAGTAACCCTGCCGCTGCACGGCGATAACCGCGGCTGGTTCAAAGAAAACTACCAGGCTGCCAAAATGGAAGCCCTAGGCCTGCCACATATAGATGTTATTCAGAACAATTTTAGCTACAATGTGGAACGTGGCGTAACCCGTGGTTTGCACGCTGAACCCTGGGAAAAGTACATATCTGTTGCCAACGGCAGCGTTTTTGGCGCTAGGGTAGATTAGCGTAAAGGCGATTCATTTGGCCAAACCTTACCTCTAGAAATCACTCCCGATAAAGCCGTGTTTGTACCTCGTGGCGTAGCTAACGGCTACCAAACGCTGGCCGAAAACGTTACCTACACCTACCTGGTTAACGCTCACTGGTCAGCAGACGCGCAGTACACCTTTGTTAATTTA
>CAYXYX010000072.1:3220-3504 GCA_964469755.1 uncultured Candidatus Saccharibacteria bacterium
CGTAATCCCGATGGAGGTTTAAATGGACGATTCTCTAATATTAATTGTTGGTGCAAAAGGACAGCTTGGCCTGGCACTACAGCAACGGTATCCTGGCGCCCAAAGTGCCGACATTGACAGTCTGGACATTACCAGCGCCGATTCTGTAGCAAGCTTTGACTGGAGTAACATTAAGGTTATCTTGAATGCAGCAGCGTTTACTAACGTTGATGGTGCTGAACCGGACGTGGGCATGATTGCAGCTTGGAATGTCAACGATACTGCAGTAAGCAACCTGGTTAAAA
>CAYXYX010000073.1:0-3412 GCA_964469755.1 uncultured Candidatus Saccharibacteria bacterium
ATCCGGCAGACTATTAGTTGTAATAACGGCACATGCCTCAGTGGTAAACGTCGCGTCGTCACTATAACTCGTTCCCGATTCATTAACGGCATAAGCTCGATAATGATACTCTGTATTGCAAGATAAATTCTCGACAGTCGCATTTATGGCCGGCAAGTACTGGCGCAAATAACCGTCACTACCTTCACTTAGCGCATATATGTAGCCCTGCTCGTTATTGACAGCAATATCATAACGATTTCCGGCCGGCAATCGCGACACTACATTAAAGTCTTGATCATAGATTCGAGTCCCCATACTATCGGTAGCATAAATATTACCGTCAGCTCCAGCCGTAATACGTTGGGGGCCAAAGATTTCGGTACTATTAGGTGTTGAGTGCTCGTCATGGAAGTCCTTCCAGGTATCAATCAGGGTACCGCTCAGATCGTAAGCCCAAGCCTGACTCGGGCTTGTGCTTAAATCACCCGGGACAAACACCTTAGAACCCAGCGTGTAGACCCGATCACTGGTCACTGTTAGGTCGTATGAAGCCGGCGTACTCCAATATGTTCCTGAGTACACACCCGTCGAACTAAACTTGGTAACTCGTTTACCATTGTATGGATAAACTGGATTATTACTCAGGACATATACCGAGCCGTCCGCTCCGGCAGAAATACGGGTAGCGCCGGTCAACTGCCCATTAGCTGTGCCTTGCACGCCCCATGTTCGAACATAGGTACCGTCAGTTGTGAATTCACGAACCATTGAGTAGCCTGGTGATAAATCGGTGGAATAATACAATACCAACAGATTGCCATTTGCCGTCATGGTCATGTCCATAACGTTATCCATCTGATAGTCACCCGCACCACTACCAGTCCCGCCCCAGTAATTCAGTTGGTATCCGTCTCTATCAAACTGCTCAATCTGATGCTTGTCTGGCTCTAGCACATAACTGTAGCCTCGTTCGTCGACTGCTACTGCCGCGTTATACAAGTTACCAAATCGAGCGCTGTCGCCCCATTTATTAACCAAACCATACCCGTAAGGAGTGGTGGTATCAGGCAAGGTTTGACCATAATCTGTTGTTAGCCCAAACTCAAAACCCCTATCGGTTACGCCATCAGGCACACTAAAGACTCCGTGCAGGTCACGGCTGCTTAATGAGCCTGTTATGTCGGTAGTCTTTACTTGCGCGGGCGGAGTTGTACAGCTCCCTGTTGTAAAAGTTGCATCATCGCTATACACCGTATCGCTACCTACAACTGCTTTGGCTCGGTAGTGATATAGAGTGTTACACTTTAATCCCGTTACGTTACTGGCGCCCCTTCGGATGAATGAATAGAACTCCGGAATATTAGTGCGCTCGACGGTCTCTAAGCCACCGACACCAACGTTTGTTATGCCGTTTACTTGAGGCATGGAACCCACATTAAAGATAAATACATCAAGCTGGTTACCATCTTTATCGTACGTAAAGATAGCCGGCTGAGAGCTACCGGCGCCAGGGAAGGATGAGTAGCTATCGGCATAAATGGCATCATTGTCATCTATGTAAATATTGCTTGAACCTGATCCCTCTGATCCGATATCCCAATCGTTAATTAAATTGCCGCTACTACTATAATGCGAGATTTTGCTGGGCGTCGATCCGGTTCGCACGTACACATCATCATCACTATTAACGGCTAGCGAACCGTTTGCTACAGCGAGATCTGTTGAGTTCCAACCGCTTACTACTGTACCCGTATTATCATACTTAATGGTTCCGCCCGCCGCAGATACATACAAATTATCACCACCATCTACGGCCAGGCTGCCGGCACCAATAGTCCCCATATCAACAGTACGAATTAACGTGCCAGACGAATCGTAGATTAAAATGTATTGTGAATCTGGCTGGCCGACATACACATTATCATGAGAATCAACCGTGAGAGCACCCTGCACCTTGTTGAGCTCGGTCGGTGAATTTACCGTACACATCCCGCCAAGCTGATACAGAAAAGTCCCAGCGGCACTAAACTTCATAACCCGACAAGCCGAATCATCGTCCTCCCAGGCTGGCGTGTAAAAATTACCAGCGCTGTCACGAACACCACCATACGTTTTTGTTCGTAACTGACCAGACCAGCCAGATGCAGAAAGAGAGGTAAACTCACCGAGGTTACTGTAAACATAGGTATTATTGGGACTTGTACTATAAAAGCTACCAGCAATAAGCGATGCCGAAGATCCGTAACTAGTGGTTTTACCATATTCAAAGCTATAGGAGGCAGCTGTCGCATTCGATATATCATTCGTCCGCAGGTTAAGTCGTGCCGTAGTTGATGTGATGCTACCAGCAGCTTCAGTAGTCACCTCGAGGCCGGTTGCCGCCCGAGCTTTACCCGAGAAAACAGCAACACCGATCACCTGGCTTATCATCAACAAACTCAGGGCCGCAATGGTTGCATACTGCGCCCGTACGCCAAATGCCACCTTCATAGCAGTAATACTCTGAGCTGGCAGGGTGACAACATTTTGACGAAACATTTTGCGCAATTTTTTCACCTGGTTTAACCTGGGCTTTTACTTGCCTAAATTATACCGCAAAATGGTTGTGCTTTAAAAGGCTTTTTTCAGGTTTATGTAAACCATTTCAACGTTGGTATTGTGGTTTTTCGGCGGCGAGGCTTAGGCGCACCAAAATGTTGTGCAACAAATGTGCTCCAATTTGCTTTAAGCCACTGTTTCTGAGCCTTGTACATATCTGTTAGGCCGCGTTCAGCGAACTCTTTTGCCATTACTCCTCCAGCATGGGGGTGCGGTTTACTCTGGGCATGAGGCGAATTAAAGCCATGTGCATAGTGCGAGAGTTCGTGCACAATAGTAGCGTCAATTACATACTCTGGCACAAACTCATCCTGATATAGCCTATTAATGGTAATAATCGAGATGGTCGGATCTGCTGGATCCAGCCTGATAGAACCAAGCCGTGTTTTGGCTTTACGCCCCCACACAATACGGACAATGTTATCCTGCTCTACATCTGCAAAATAGCTATCCCAGATGTAATCTAATCGGCCATGTAACCAGGCGTCATCACGCACCATGGGCTTCCTCCTGCGCTTTACGATGCACGCAATAAAAATGATCACCCATCGGGCGATAGTCTCCACTCCTGATGCCATCAACTACTTGTTGTATTTTTATCAACAATTGCTCTTTACTCTTATCTGTTGGGCTAAATGTGCCCCGTACGCCGGTCTCAATATAATCCAACGTTGTAAAATGCGGGGCATTCCCCATCATTGTTTCCCAGGCCAGCGCATACGTTGCAAGCTGCAAGCTGTCCTTGGCTTTTTTATCGGCTTTTTTTGCATCGTCTACCTGGCTCGTCTTGTAATCGCGAATTTCGACCCCCATATCACTCTCAATAACTGCG
>CAYXYX010000074.1:0-3341 GCA_964469755.1 uncultured Candidatus Saccharibacteria bacterium
GAACTTGGTTTTAGACCATAAAAAGCTCGTTTTTAACCTGAAAGCACCCTTTGATGTAATCGCAGAATGCTCTAAAACTCAATCTTGGCTCCGGGGGAGGGATTCGAACCCACGACCAATTGATTAACAGTCAACTGCTCTACCACTGAGCTACCCCGGATCATGTACCGAGTTATTATACCGAATCATATCTGGTTTGGTCAACAGATAGAAAATGTATTATGCTCATGCTTGCGTTCGGTTTTTGTTTGGTATAAGCTGAATGAGTATTGGACAGTCGAGACTGAAAGGAATCCAATGCAATCCAAGATCAAGCATTTCATCATCATGATGGTCATGTGCGTGACGGCGACGTTGTTTGCGTCTGCTGCTCCGGCTCATGCCGTTAGCTACCACGTGACCGGCACCGGAGGGGTTGGCCTGCGAGCCAGGACGGCTCCCAACACCAGCTCGGGCGTCATGCGCATGCTGGCCGAGGGTGCAGCCATCGACATCAGCTGCCAGACCCAAGGCGAGAACGTTCGTGGCTCGGCCATCTGGGATCGGCTGAGTGACGGCACCTACATCAGCGATTTCTACACCACTACGCCGGTGTACGCCGCCTATTCGCCTGGCATCCCGGTTTGTGGAAGTTCGACTCCGACTCCCCCTGCTCCGAAGCCACCCGCCACTCCCAAGCCGCCGGCGCCAGCCAAGACCAAGGAACAAAAGGCTGTCGCCTGGGCCAAGACCCAAAAGAACACCCCCGTCTTCATCGGCTGGTGTGACCGATTCGTGGCCCAGGCCTACGGCAAGAGCAACAGTGGTTACTGGTCGGCTGCAACCCACCTCGCGGCCCTGACGCTGCGCCGCACCATGCACTTCCGCGACTACAACCCGCCGGCAGGCGCCCTGGTCTTCTTCTACCCTGGGCCCAAAAACGGCTGGGGCGGTCACGTCATGCTCAGCATCGGTGACGGCAAGGCCATCAGTAGCGAACACTGGATCGGCGGCAAGCGCTATGGCGTCGGTGAAATCAGCATCCACGCCACCAACTTCGGCACCTATGCTGGCTGGTCGCCGGCCAACAGTGAGTGGCCTGGTCGATAGATCATCGCCAAAAGGTTAGGGATGGCTCTGCTTTAGAGTCATCCCTAACCACCAACTTACTTAATCATTTCTGTTTTACTAGTATTTACGGATTACTCCGATAACGACACCCTGAATCTCAATTGGAGTACCGGGCTTAACAATGATGGGCTCCATGGTGGAGTTGGCAGGTTGCAGACGAATATGATCTTTTTCTTTGTAATAACGTTTAAGAGTGGCTTCACTGCCATTTACCAAAGCTACCACGACTTCACCCTTACTTGGCACCGTCTTTTCTTGAACTACTACGTAATCGCCATCCAAAATACCATCTTCGATCATGCTCTGGCCTTTAACTTGCAGAACGTAGGAGTGACGGCGCCCAACCATAAATGGTGGAACCTCAAGAGTTTCTTGGTGGCCACTAATAGTTTCGATTGGTGAACCAGCAGCAATCAGGCCAAGAATTGGCAGACCGACGGCTGAATCGGCTTCAAAGTCTTTATCATCTGGCTTAACAAGCTGGAGTGAACGAGCCGAGTTATCGCTTTTTTGGAGTAAGCCTTTGGACACAAGAGACTCAACATGTTCGGCCACAGTAGCTACTGAACCCAGTTTAAAAGCTTCGGCAATCTCGCGATAGCTAGGGGCGTACCCATGTACTTCGATGTACTGAGTTACAAAATCTAACACCTGTTTTTGTCGTTTGGTTAAAGGTTCGCTCACTTGAACACTCCCGCCAATGCTTGGCACTTATGGTTATTTCCTGTGTCCATAATACCGAACAAAAAGCGAATGGTCAATACTTAATTGAACTGGGGTGTAATTGGAAAGTCTTTACTAGATTGGTAGTAGGTGTGAACTTCATCCGTTTTGATGGTTTTACCGGTTAGATCTTTAACATCGCGCCAGAAGACGGTATGACTTGGCTTGGTGGCATCCGTATCGCCAGTTATGAACTGAGGGCCACGGATCTCACCATATTTTGTCTTGGTCCCAAAATAATCAAACGTTAGCGTTGTACCGACCATGCGAGTCTGCATATACAAGTGTCCTGGTGTGTCATTACGGAATTTAAAATCGACAGCTGGGTAGTAAATGGTTGCATCAACACCCGGGACACCATACGGGGCGGTGTAATAACTGATGGCAAAGGAATGATTGTGGCGCTGGGTAATAGGTAATCCGGCCAGCAAAGCGGCGCGGTAGGCAGTACTTGATACTTGGCATAATCCCCCACCGTATTGTTTTTCTTCGTGCTTATCGAGGATGACGAGCTCCGGAACATACCCGGTCGAAGCGTTTACTTCACCCAATAATTTACCAAAACTAAAGACTTCACCCGGTTTGAGCATTACGCCGTTAAACTTAGATGCACCAGCTCGAACATTGATTAAGCGAGTTGATGGCGAGCCCGGAAAGAATGTTTGGCCAGTACTCAAATGATCTTGAATGCCCAGCTCTGCCAGGTTATCTTCGCGCACATCAGCCTTAGCAACAGCTACCGACATAGTTACGTTGCGTTGGTCTACCGGGTTGTCTAGGGCATCTTTTACGCCATCAGTGGTTTTAGTGACATCGAGTTTGAGCCCGTTTTGCGAGTTTTTTACAACTGTAGTCTTATTATTTGCCCCGTAGCCCAGCACGGCATTCACTGGGTCCTGGTAAACCGTCCCCGCAAGTCCAGCCACATATTCATCTACTTTATGAGTATTTAACCCAACCTGAATTGGAGCGCTATTAATATGTAAAACTGCCGTTAAGGATGGTACTTCAGTAATATCGGTGATACCGGTGCGACTTGCTCCCAGCCAAGCTATCAAATCGTTTTGGGTAATCGTAATGGTTTTGGATGTGCAAACGCTTACCGACTTGGGCTGGTTTAACATCAACGGCTGCCCCATTAATGCTAAAACTAGCATTCTGAACGGGCACGGCCGCATCGTCAGCATAACCATTCGTGTATGCGGCCAGCTTGTCGGCATTAAACGTTACGGCACCAACCACGGTAGTTCGACCAGCCATGGCGCGTAGAATGCTCGCCCAACGATGCATGCCTCCGCCGCCACGACCATACGATAGCGCCTCATCAACCGCTGCTTCACTTTTAACAGTAATACCAAGGTCGGCAGTCGAGGCGCGAACCAATGTCTTGCCGTTGCTAATTACAATTGGCTTTGTGGCATATATGGCATCAGAGGCTTTAACTGCGGCCACGGCCTGAGTCTTATTCATGCCGCCAACTTTTACGCCATGCACCACTACGCCACGAT
>CAYXYX010000075.1:0-1068 GCA_964469755.1 uncultured Candidatus Saccharibacteria bacterium
ATGAACGCTTTTGCTCATGGTCGCGGTGTGCACGAAAGCTTTACGGTATTCGCAAATCCACCATTGCTCATATTGGGAACAATTGGCTTCATGCTGTGTGTTGGTCTGGCCGTAGTCTTTTTCCCAGCGCGACGTGCCGAACATATCAATCCTATTGAAGCGCTTCGCCGGGAATAAAAAAGGACCACTTTTGGTGATCCGTTTTTATTGGTAGCCATCAATAGGACGAGTTGGAACTTATTTAAGGCCGAACTGATTAGCATGGCCGATATTGTCACTATGTATAAAAATCAGAATGAACTAAATTCTATGGTCGGTGCACACTGCGAGTAATGCCATTTTGATCGACCACTCTTATGCCAACTGTATTCGCCCTCATCTGCCGTACACTAACAATGAATCCCAAAAGTTTTTCTTGTAACTCGGACTTTGGATGCTGTGGTGCTGGCTGTTCGTTCATAAGAGGCTCGGGCTCGTGGAAAGCTTCCGCAATAAGCTCATCATAAATTGGTGTGCTTTCTTGAGAACTCATATAGTCAGTATAACAAAGAACCTCATATGGAGGTTCTAATACATTCTACTTGGTAGCGGCTACAAGCCTAGCGCCCTGCGGGCTTTTCCACTGCGGCGTGCTCGGTGCAAGCACCTGTGCGCGTCCTCGCTCCACGAACTTGATGACCTCGCATCTTTGCTTAGCAAATCTGCTGGTCACAAATTTAGGTCAGTGTCGGTGACCAATAAAAAAGGACCACTTTCAGTGATCCGTTTTTATTGGTAGCGGCTACAAGACTTGAACTTGTGACCTCCGGCTTATGAGTCCGGCGCTCTAACCAACTGAGCTAAGCCGCCACGCTATACTGTGCCAAGAACAGGGTTCAATATAGCATGTTTCGTATCTGTTGACTAGTATTGGACGCGGGCTAAATAGAACACTGCGCCAAAGCCAAGGATGATTACAATTATTCGTAACCAGTGCGATGACAGCCGTTGGCTGCCGCGGGCGCCGTAATAGCCGCCAATTGCCGTGCCCGTGCCCATAACTAGTCCGATACGCCAATCGATCATGCC
>CAYXYX010000075.1:1078-3255 GCA_964469755.1 uncultured Candidatus Saccharibacteria bacterium
AGCATATAACAGAGACGAGTGACACGCAGATTGAACCGACGTTCTTCATGGCGTTCATCAGGTGGATGTCGTTTAAATGCGTAAAACTAAGGAAGGCAAGCATCATGAAGCCAAAACCGGCGCCAAAATAGCCGCCATAGAAAGCGAGCGGTAATATTGCTATACCAATCAAGATCAGCGGAAGAATAGTTTTATGACGGCCGCGCAAGTGTTGACGAAGATGAAAGTGAATAAGCGGTTGCACGGTAAATAAGGCCACACCAAAAAGTACCAGCCCAGGCACTATCTCAGCAAAATGCTCAGCCGAGGTATTTCGCAGGGTGATCGCACCAGCAGCAGCCCCAAGCGTGAGAGGTATAAGTAGCAGCAAAAAACGGCGAGGCACGCGCTGCAAGTAAGAGCGGTAACCCCAGGCTGCAGTAACTTGGCCAGGCATCGAAACGACATGCCCGGTAACATTAGCGGTGAGCGGTGGTATTCCGAGAGCCACCATAACAGGGAAGCCAATCAGCATACCACCACCAGCAACGGCGTTCATGATGCCAACGAGGATTCCGGTCAAAAATAGGATGAGTTCTGTCATGTTTGTTTCTTAGGTTCAGACACAGTATAGCAAGGGTTATACTGCTATGTATGAAAACGATCACAATTTGTTCAAGCGCAAACTTTTATCAGCAGGTCGTGACTGTAAAACAGGAGTTAGAAAACTTAGGTTATAACGTTTTAATTCCGATTACGGCGCAGAGAATGCAAGATAGTGGCGACTTTGATGTTAGTCACTATAAAACTTGGCTTGGCGACGCTAGGGATTACCACAAAAAAGCTGAGTTAATGCGCACTCATTTTGAAGAGGTAGCCGCTGGCGATGCAGTGCTCGTAGTTAATAATGAAAAACATGGAGTCCCAAATTATATTGGTGGCAATGTGCTCATGGAAATGGCGATCGGCTTTTATCTAAAGAAGCCTATATTTGTTCTGAATGACTTACCTATAGGATCTTTGTTCGAAGAAGAGATTATCGGTTTGGGTTCAGTTCCGCTTGGCGGTAGTCTGCAGAAACTGCCTGGATTATTGGCTAACTAGTGGTATTAAGCCAGCTTTGAACGTCATCCCAAACGGTTTTAGTCCCAGGTTCGATTGAGGTTTTGCCTTGGGCCATGAGTTCAGCGCTGCTGTGTTTGCCGCCATCGAATGAGATGATTGTCCCGTGAGTGAAGCGGTCATTGCTGCCACGAATTTCTGGTAATAAAACAGCTTCAACCGACCCGACAAAATAATGTTGACCGTGCTCGTCCTGATAGGCGACGTGTTGCCATAAAAAGACTCGGCGGTCTTTGAGTGATTGTGTAAGGTTTAAAAATTCTTCGGCCGTAAACCAGGCGTTCATATCTTTCATATAGGGGCCCGGGAAGCCATTTAAACCAGGTAAATCCCAGGTATCGTCACTAACGATGACTGGTTTTTGGAGTTGTGCGTATGCTTGTTCAGCCTTGTGGAGCACGATTACCTGCCCATCGTTGGACTGGATTTCTTGCAGATCCATTTCGTATTGTTCCAAGATGTAATCGGGTAATGATTCTGCGGCAACCTGAAATTTAATAGGGTTTGTCGTTACGAAAGTTAGTGCTCGGCTCATAGTAGCTGTTCGATCTGGGCGTTATTGAGTCGCTGGCTGCCCTTGAACGGGGTGTCATCTTGCAATATGTGTCGTAGGGCACGGCCGACGGCGCCGTGGCTGACGACTAGGATGGTGGCGGCGGCGATGGTGCGTAAGAAGTCGGCGCCTTGGCGGACGCGTTCGATCAGTTCGGTGCTGTGCTCAACGCCATCGGTGCCATCAAGGTCAGCGTTTGTGGAGTAGGGCGTGCCTTCCAGGGGGCCAAAGCTGCGTTCCACAAACAGATCGTTTACAATAATCGCGCTTTCGGGAATGCCCAATTCTGAAGCAATAATTAATGCCGATTGGTAGGCCCGTTCAATTGGCGAGGCCACAATACAGTCAATACCGGCTTTGCGCAGTTTTTGACCAGCTTGGTGGCATTGTTCTATGCCCTCATCCGTTAAGGGTGTTTCAGTGCGACCCGAAAACACACCGCGTTGGTTCATGACGCTCAGGCCATGTCGTACAAAATAAACGTGTTTCATATACACTTTAGTATACCTATGAACGTGTCTGT
>CAYXYX010000076.1:0-3128 GCA_964469755.1 uncultured Candidatus Saccharibacteria bacterium
ATCGAACGAAGATGCTATAGTCGCAATCGTTAGGCAAGTCATTGCCGATAATCCTAAGGCATCCCAAGATGTAATAAACGGTGAAATCAAGGCCATCGGCTTTTTGACCGGTCAGGTCATGAAGCTATCGCAGGGCAAGGCAAACCCAGCGCTGGCGCAGCAACTTATCAAAAAAGAATTGGAAGCTTAGCCCATGCCCGCGCAAAAAGTAACCAAAGCTGTCATTGCTGCTGCCGGCTTTGGCACCCGTTTTTTGCCACAAACTAAGGCGATGCCCAAAGAAATGTTGCCAATTGTCGACAAACCGGTTATTCAGTACATTGTCGAACAGCTTGTGGAAGCCGGCATTCAAGATATTATTATTGTCAGCGGTTACAGCAAGCGCTCGATTGAAGATCATTTTGATGTGCCTAATGAAGACCTACTTAATAATTTACGAGCTGGCGGACGCAAAAAGGAACATTACATTACTGAGTTGCAACGTGTCGCGGATATGGCCAACTTTGCTTATGTGCGCCAAAAAGGTCCGTATGGTACGGCAACGCCGATTGCCAATGCCGCGCATTTAATCGGCGATGAGCCATTTATTTACACTTTTGCCGATGATATTACACTCGCCACGCCTAATATGTTTGAGCAGATGATTACGGCATACCAAGAATTTGGCGGCTGTATTATTCCAAGCATTCGGGTGACGCAAGACATTGATTTTGAGCGCTATGGAATTTTAGGTGGCAGTGAACTGCGTCACGACATTTTAAAAGTCGATACCCTGATTGAAAAGCCAGGTCGCGCCAAAGCGCCGTCTAATTTTGCCAGTGTTGGCGGTTATTTACTTACGCCAGATGTGTTCGCCTACCTGGATAGAGGCCGAGCCGCCTTGCAACCCGATCAAGAATTTTATGCGACCGATAGCCTGATTCAACCAATGCTCGATGATGGCAAGCCAGTGTTTGGCCTAGAAATTAAGCATAGTGGTCGTTACGACACTGGTAACCCGGTTGACTATATCAAAACAGTGGTCGACTTTGCCTTAAAGCGTGAGGATATCGGTCCAGAACTGCGCAAACATCTTAAAAACATTTTATAATAGTATTTAGTGCAATATTGTGGTATACTAATCGTATGATTGTATTACACCTATCCACCCTCGATACTACGTTATTAATTATTACGGCCAGCGCGCTGTCGCTGTTCTTTATCTTGGGCTCAGTATTACTGATTGCCTTGCTAAAACTTGTTAACCAAATGAAGCTCCTGGCTAACAAGGCCGAAGAAGCCATCGAATCTGTAGAAGAAGCTACCACTACCATTAAGAATATTGGAGCACAGGCAAATGGCCCACTGGCGATTATTAAAGTAATCAAGGGCGTTGCTGACCTGTTTAACAACGACAAGAAGAAATAATATGAGCAAAGGTAGTACGTTCAAAAAAATTGCCATTGGCACAGCCATTGCTGGTGCGGCCGGCTATGTTGTTGGTGTACTCAGCGCGCCAAGCGAGGGCAAAAAAACTCGTAAGCAACTCAAAAAATCCGCCGATCACAGTGTTAATGAACTCGAAAAGCAGCTCAAAGAATTACACACTGAACTTGGCGACATGATGCATGAGGCCAAAGACGGCGGCAGCAAGCTTTCTGACAGCGCCCAAAGCAAATTCAGCCACGCCATTGACAGCGCTCGCGATGCTAAAGACAAACTCCGCGAAGTAATCACGGCAATTCACGAAGGCGAAGCCAGCAACAAAGACCTGGACAAGGCGCTCGAAGACGCCAAGCGATCTATCGTGCATCTTAAAGAATTCATTAAAAAATAGCGTTGTAAAACAATGCTATGGTGTTCGGCGTGAGGCCTATTTGAGCTATACTAGGTGTAAGCATTAGAAGCAAACTCTAGGGGAGTAACGTGGCTCAATCATCGAACGCGCTGCAGGCCAGCGACTATGTTCACCTCCACAATCATACGCAGTACAGCCTGCTCGATGGTCTGACTAAGGTCCCGGCCTTAATCGAGTATGTAAAAGAACAAAAAATGGTTGCTGTAGCCCAAACAGATCATGGCACTATGAGTGGTGCCATCGAATTTTACAAAACCGCTACAGCTAGTGGTATTAAGCCAATTATTGGCATGGAAACGTACGTGGCAGCACGCACGCACCTAGACAAGGATCCAGGTAAGGATAAGCCTAATTTCCACTTAATTTTGCTGGCCATGAATAATGAAGGCTATGGCAACTTAATGAAATTAAGCACGGCCGCTAATTTGCAGGGCTTTTACTACAAACCCCGAATTGACCATGAATTATTAGAAAAATACAGTGCTGGCTTAATTGTTTTAAGCGGCTGTATCGGCGGTGAAGTCGGTGATGCTATGCGTAACGGGCAGTATGACCAAGCCAAAAAAATCGCTGAATGGTATAAATCTGTCTTTGGCGACCGTTATTACATCGAAATGCAAGATCATGGTCATCCTGATCACCCCAGTAAATGGGCCGAACAGGAACGGGTCAATAAAGAATTACTAAAACTATGCAAAGAGCTCGATATTCACCCGGTAGTCACTTGCGACGCTCACTATCTAAAGCATGAAGACCAAGAAGCCCACGAAATTCTATTGTGCGTGCAGACTGGGTCGTTTTTAACTGACGAAAAACGGATGAGCCTTAAGGATTTCGAGCTGCATGTTACCGATCCGAACGAAATTATTGAACGTTGGGGAGCCCTATGCCCCGAAGCCGTTAGTAACACTCGGGCGATTGCTGATCGCTGCGACGTAACTATTGAACTTGGCAAAATTCTAATTCCAAAGTTCCCAGTGCCAAAAGGCGAAAACGAAAAAACGTATCTAGACAAGCTCGTGTACCGCGGCCTGGCTTGGCGTTATGCAGGCGTAAGTTTCGAAGATAGTGAAAAATTAAACACCGAAGAAGCCAGACAAAAGTTGGCACCAGAAATTGTCGAACGCGCTGCCTACGAACTCGGAATCATGAACGATATGGGCTATAACGGCTACTTTTTGATTGTGCAGGACTTTATGGGTTGGGGTAAAGATCAAGGCATTGTGTTTGGCCCGGGCCGTGGTTCGGCAGCCGGCTCGATCGTGGCTTATGCCTTACGTATTACCGAAAT
>CAYXYX010000077.1:0-3107 GCA_964469755.1 uncultured Candidatus Saccharibacteria bacterium
ACTTGGATTGTTTTCCCATTTAGGCTGATCCAGCCGTGGCGTTTGAGTTTTTGCATTTCTCGACTAACGGTCTCGCGTGATAGTCCGGAGCGAGCAGCGAGGTCGACTTCTGTTAGCGCCAGTTTGTAACTGCCATCAGCCTGTTCTTTGCCGAAGCGACGGCACTCAATGACCAACTCATAAATGAGTCGGCTTTTGGCCGTGCCAGACATTAAATGCGCGACTCGTCCGAGTAGCCCGTCCATGCCTTTGTACATTCTGCTTAGCAGGTCAAGCATTACATCGGGGTTATCTTTAATAAATTGTAGTGCGTCGTTAACGGGAATAATGTGGAGTTCGGATTCAAGCTCGGTTTTATAAAAGTATTTGTTAGGAGTGCGATTAATGGCCCATGACATCGGGAAGAAGGCCGGTGATGCAAATACGTTAAGGATTACCTCGTCACCTCTGTAAGAAACATCGTATTTTCGAACCTTTCCGGAAAGAATATAAAAGATGTATTCCGGGCTCTCGTCAGCAAACACCAAAATCTGACCTTTAGGGTAGGTGCGCTTAGGGTAAGTGCTAAATGCATCAAAGATTTTCTGGGCGATCAATTTGTCCATATTGTATCCTTTGTATGGTCATTATTTTGAACTCTTTAACCAAATAAGCAAGCGTAAGAAGTTATTGATTAATATTATTGTCCTGTTTATTTAGACACTTTATTAGTATGCCACGCAGGAGTCAGTTAACAATGTATACTGCTAGAATGCTACAGCAATATGCAAGATTTTAGAGGCTTTCAGTGAAAAATCTTACTGAAATGTAACTAGCAATATTTGTAACTTGGAACTATTACAAAATAGTGTTTAGGTTCGGGGGTATGGGTATGTCCAAGGTAGTAAGTGAGTAGTCCACGTATGTCTTTATTGCGCGCATTTGCGCTAGTGGCTTTTGTCACGACAACAGGTTTGTTATTTGGTTTTTCGCATGCGGCTATGGCCAGTGTGCCGAGTGATCTGCAAAAAACCCCACTTGTCACCAGCGGCCTTAGCGAGCCAACAGCCTTCCGGATTGCTCCTGACGGCCGTATTTTTATTACCGAAAAGAGCGGGGCAATTCGACTTTATAAGAACGGCGCTCTGCAAACTGCACCCATGGGTAGTGTGCAAACAGCTAATACCGACGAACGCGGTCTACTCGGGATTGAGCTCGACCCCAATTTTGCCACAAATGGTTACATTTACGTTGCCTACACCTTCTCCGATAACCGTGACCAGTTAAGCCGACTGCATGTCACGGGTGACACCATAGATGCTGGTTCAGAAGTCGTGCTCCTCAAGTCAGATCAAGATGCGAATGTATTTCATCACGGCGGTGAGATAAGATTTGGGGCTGACGGAAAATTGTACTGGTCGCTCGGAATGAATTTGTACAGTCCAAATTCCCAAAACCTCGGCACTATTCACGGCAAGGTCTTGCGAATAAATAAGGACGGCACAATACCAACGGATAACCCATTTTATAACACTCCTGGCGCCCAAAAAGCGGTCTGGGCGTATGGCATCCGTAATGGTTTCCGATTTGATATGCTACCGGGGAGTGCTGGAGTCAATGCTAATAAGCCTATTCTTGGCGATGTCGGCGGTTCACACTGGGAAGAGATTGATGTGATTGACAAGGGCGCCAACTATGGCTGGCCGAATGCCGAAGGTGATTGCACGAATTGTGGCTATGCTAACCCGGTATTCTCGTACGAGCATACCCCAGCTCCGGCAAATGCCGGTTCGGTTACAGGTATTGCAGTCAATACGCAGGATGCCTTAGGCCCTCAGTATAACGGTGCGGTATTCTATGCTGACTACACAGTCGGATTTATTAAATACCTGATCATGGACTCAGATTATGAAACTGTGCTTTCGGACAATGAGTTCGATATGAATGCTGGTACGCCAACACAGATCAGTTTCGGCCCGGACGGTGCATTGTATCAGCTGAATATCTACCCTGGGGCGTTTTACAAGATTGCACCATCGGGCGGTAACCGTGCGCCAACCGCTGCGGCCTCCGCTACTCCCTTTGCCGGGCTCGCGCCGCTTAACGTTAGTTTTTCATCGGCAGGATCTCAGGACCCAGATGGTACACCGCTGACCTATGCCTGGGACTTTAAGGATGGTACAACTTCCACCCAAACAAACCCAACGCACTCGTTTACTACCAATGGAACCTATGATGTGACACTGACGGTGAGTGATGGGTCTAAAACGGCCACGGCAACCACAAAAGTTACTGTTGGTAATCGTCTGCCAACCGGAACAATTACCTCGCCAACCAACCAACAGCACTATAATGCCGGGGACACCATTTCGTATGGTGCAGATGCAACTGATCCTGAGGATGGCACATTGCCCGCCAGCGCCTATTCTTGGAAAGTAATTTTTCACCATGCCGATCACATTCACCCTTATCTCGGCCCCATTACCGGTTCCAAGACTGGCAACTTTGTGATCCCCCGTAACGCCGATAATTTGGCCACAACGTCGTACGAAATTCAGCTTACCGTAACGGATAGCGGTGGGTTAAGCACGACCAGTTCGGTGACCGTTGTGCCTAACGTGATTAACTTGACCTTCAATTCATCGCCGAGTGGTGCTACGTATACTGTTGACGGCCAACCGTTTAGCGGTAGTCACACTGAGCAAGCTGTCGTTGGTGTAGACCGGGTAGTTAATGTTGCTTCGCCGCAATTCGTTAACGGACAACAGTACAAGTTCGCCAATTGGTCTGACGGTGGCGCTCAAACACACACCGTGCGTACACCAAGCGCCGACCAAACCTATCAAGTTAATATGAATCTGTTGCCTGAGCCGCCAGCTCCTTGGGTAAGCGCGGATATTGGTGCTCGCACAGTTGCTGGGACCTCTGCTTACGATAATGGCACATATACGATTACCGGAGGCGGTAATGATATATGGGACAACACGGATGAGTTCCGCTACGTATACCAACCGCTAAATGGCGACGGCGAAATAGTCGCTCGCGTGACTGGCCAAAGCAATACTGATCCATGGGCAAAAAGTGGCGTTATGATTAAAGAATCGGCCACCGCTGGATCCAAATATGTT
>CAYXYX010000078.1:0-343 GCA_964469755.1 uncultured Candidatus Saccharibacteria bacterium
AACAGGGTTCAATATACCATGTTTCGTATCTGTTGACTAGTATTGAACGCGGGCCAAATAGAACACTGCGCCGAAGCCGAGGACGATTACGATTATGCGTAACCAGTGTGAAGACAAGCGTTGGCTGCCACGCGCACCAATGTATCCGCCAATCCCGGTGCCGGCGCCCATGATGAGCCCGGTGCGCCAGTCAATTATTCCGGCAGAGAATAAAACGATGACAGTCGTTATGGCAACAACGATGGAGCCAGCATTTTTTATGGCATTCATTATGTGGGTGTCAGGTAAGTGGGCGAAGCTTAAAAAGGCCAACATCATAAAGCCAAATCCAGCTCCAAAGTAT
>CAYXYX010000078.1:360-958 GCA_964469755.1 uncultured Candidatus Saccharibacteria bacterium
GGCACGAACTGGGCGAAGTTTTCGGCTGAAGTGTTTCGAAGCGTGATTGCTCCCGCCGCAGCTCCTAGGCAGAGTGGTATGATCAATAGCAAAATGCGACGGGGAACGCGGCGCAGATAGTTGCGGTAGCCCCAGGTTGCGGTGATAAGGCCGGGCATTGCAACGATGTGCCCTGTGGCGTTAGCGGTGAGTGGGGGTATACCCAGCGCCACCATAACGGGGAAGCCAAATAGCATGCCACCGCCGGCCACGGCATTCATGACGCCAACGATAATACCGGTCAAAAAAAGGATGAGTTCTGTCATGTTTGTTTCTTTGTTCAGAAACAGTATAGCAAGTAATTTTATTTGGTGGCTAACCGACCACGTGCCTTACAGTAATTGTTCAACCTGGGCGTTATCAAGTTTTTTACTGCCTTTGAAGGGAGTGTCATCTTGCAGTATGTGGCGCAGTGCACGGCCGACGGCGCCGTGGCTGACGACTAGGATAGTTTCGGCGTCGATGGTGCGCAAAAAGTCGGCACCCAGGCGGACGCGTTCAATGAGTTCGCTGCTGTGCTCTACGCCATCGGTACCATCAAGGTCGGCATGTACCGAAT
>CAYXYX010000078.1:968-1933 GCA_964469755.1 uncultured Candidatus Saccharibacteria bacterium
GGTGTGCCTTCGAGTGGGCCGAAGCTGCGTTCGACGAATAAGTCGTTAACAATAATGGCGCTCTCGGGAATGCTAAGCTCGCCAGCAATAATTAGTGCTGATTGGTAGGCTCGTTCGATTGGCGAAGCTACAATGCAATCAATACCGGCTTCACGAAGCTGCTTACCAGCTTGGTGGCATTGTTCTACGCCTTCTGGCGTCAGTGGCGTTTCGGTGCGACCCGAAAAAACGCCCTTTTGATTCATGACACTTAAGCCGTGCCGTACAAAATAAACGTGTTTCATATACACTTTAGTATACCTATGAACGTGTCTGTTAAGCCAGGGAAGTATGTTATTGCCGTCAGCGGCGGTGTTGATTCGGTGGTTTTGTTGGATGTTTTGGCCGCGCAACCCGACTTGTCGTTGGTGGTTGCCCACTTTGATCATGGCATTCGTAACGACTCGGCCGCCGATGCTGTTTTTGTTGCTGAACTGGCCCAGACATATGATTTACCGTTCGTGACGGAACGAGTGGAGCTTGGCGCAGGAGCAAATGAGGCGACAGCGCGCAAATTACGCTACGACTTTTTGCACCGTGTGCGCCAAGAACAGGGAGCGCAGGCAATTATGACGGCCCATCATCAGGAGGATGTACTGGAAACGGCCATGCTTAATATTATTCGCGGCACGGGGCGACGAGGCTTGAGCTCCCTACAGAGCACGCCTGAGTTGTTACGACCATTACTTGATACTCCCAAAACGGAACTGCAAGCCTATGCGATTAAGCATAAATTAAGCTGGCACGATGATACTACCAACCATGATGAACGATACACCCGTAATTACATTCGGAACCGCTTGCTGGTGCGCTTCGACGCCGACGCGCGGCAGCAGCTGTTAACAATTTTGCAGCTGGCCCATGCCACCAACACCGAATTAGATAGTTTGCTTGGGCCGTTGACGCAGGGAAGCGAATTGTCGCGC
>CAYXYX010000078.1:1943-2994 GCA_964469755.1 uncultured Candidatus Saccharibacteria bacterium
CAAGCTGGCTACGCAGCCATGAAACTGCGGGTTTTGACCGTAAAACCATTGAGCGATTAACTGTTGGGGCAAAAACGAAACCAGTAGGTAAGCGAATTGAGGTGCTACGAGGCTACCAGCTGCTCATTACAAAAGAGTCCTTGGCACTAAGGCCGCCAGAGCGCTAGCATTCACTCTTTGACCGTTGTATACTAGACTAACATATGGATAAAAAACCCACCCGCCCTAAGACTAAGAACACCAAGAAATCGGGCATGAAGAATGTCGGTTTCATTGCTATTTTGGTGCTATTCACACTGATTATCGCTGCAGCCTATCGGCAACCGAGTACCTTAAAGGATATTTCATTAACCCAGGCCATCACCGATGCAAATAAGGGGCAATACTCTAGTATTGTGGTCAAAGGCAACGAAATGGTCATTACCAAAAAGGGCGAAGATAAGCCCACTCTTCGTGCATACAGCGATCCAAATGCTACACTCGCCGAAGAAGGTCTAGAGCCAGGCAAAGTCGAGGTTACCTACAAACCGGTTAGCAATGGAAGCTCTGCATGGGTTACCGTTGGGTCATCAATTATCCCGGTTGTTTTGATTGGTGGTTTACTGTTCTTTATGATGCGCAGTGCTCAAGGCCAAGGCAACCAAGCCATGAGCTTTGGTAAAAGCAAAGCACGCCTGTACGGCAACGAAAAGGACAAAGTCCGATTTAAGGACATTGCCGGTAGCGACGAAGCCAAGCAAGACTTAAGCGAAGTAGTTGAATTCCTAAAATTCCCTAAAAAGTTCGCGAGCCTCGGGGCTAAGATCCCTAAGGGAGTGCTACTAGCCGGTTCACCTGGTACCGGTAAAACTATGCTGTCTCGCGCAGTTGCCGGCGAAGCTAATGTGCCATTCTTTAGTATTTCGGGTTCTGAATTCGTCGAAATGTTTGTTGGCGTTGGCGCCAGCCGCGTCCGCGATTTATTTGCGAAGGCTAAAAAGAATGCGCCATGTATTATCTTTATAGACGAAATCGACGCCGTTGGCCGCAAGCGCGGTAGCGGTATGGGTGG
>CAYXYX010000079.1:0-2881 GCA_964469755.1 uncultured Candidatus Saccharibacteria bacterium
CCAGTTATGCAGTTAAGGATCTTGAAGCGTTTGGCTGGTTGTAGGGTAGAATTGTAGTAGTTCTTTGACAGTTAGGCTTTTGATTTGCGCCATCCGATTTGCCGGTGGCAAATCTGAGGCTCGTCGGTGAATTAGAAAATATGTAAACACATTTTCTTAATTCTCCTTCCTCGCCTCCGTAGTTCAATGGATAAAACAACTCCGTCCTAAGGAGAAGCTGGGGGTTCGAATCCCTCCGGAGGCACCAAAGTGATACAATACTGCTTATGGCTGAAGCAACCACCTCAGAGCGCCCTAAATATTTTGCTGACCAATTTGACGACGAAACGGTGCTGTTTGTATTTCGCAAACACCCAATTGTTATGCGCAAGGGAATCGTCCTGTGGGCTATTGGTATGCTTCTGGGCCCCTTGTATGTGTTATTTCGCGTTTATACGACCGATCCTAACTCACCGAATTTTCCGACCATGACCACCTTTACGGTTGCCCTCATCGGCAGCTTCATATTGTCAATCGTACTGTTTTCCCCAAGCTACATCGGCTGGTACTTTAGCGTGTTTGTCATTACCGATCAGCGCTTTTTGACTATTACTCAAAAGGGGTTGTTCCACCGTGGTGTGGCAGATGTAAGCTTACCTCAGATTCAGTCAGTAAACTATTTGGTGTCTGGTTTGCAGGAAACTTTGCTTGGATTTGGTACAATAAAGATGCAAACCTATGTTGGGGACGTGCTTATCCATGATATTCACCATCCGGCAAAGATCCAAAAGCGGATTATAGGTATTTTGCGAGACCAGGGTGTTACCGGAACGCAGTATCCGGCGCAGCCGTCGCAAAGCGCAACCCAATCGATTAATGAAGAAGACTAAACGTACCCCCAAATTGCCACGGCCATTTAAGCGTCGTAAGGCTGCCGATGAGCGTGCTCGCGAGGCTTTTGCTAATGTACCGCGGATTACCAACGAAACCGTCGCAGAACACCGTGAGGACGTCCTGGCAGGCGCTCGCAAGTACATCTACCCGCTTAAGCATTCTCGCCGTCGGGCAGTCGTTATTTCTAGTATCATATTTATTGTCGCGTTGGTGATGTTTTTGAGCTACACCGCAGCTTCACTGTATAAATTCCAGTCAACATCGGGATTTATGTACGCTGTTACCAAAGTAATTCCGTTCCCTGTCGCCAAAGCTGGTTCATCGTGGGTGTCATATAATAGCTATTTATTCGAACTCAAGCACTATATGCACTACTATGCCAGTCAGCAGGGTGTCGACTTTTCATCTGAATCAGGCAAACAACAGCTCAATAATTATAAAAAACAGGCACTCGACCAAGTTATAACCGCAGCTTACGTTAAACAGTTAGCGGCACAAAATGGCGTAAAAGTTAGTTCGCGGGCTGTAAATGATCAAGTCGCGTTGGTGCGCAGTCAAAACCGTCTTGGTACCAGTCAGCACGAATTTAATGAAGTACTTAATGAATTTTGGGGTTGGAACCAGAGTGACTTTAAGCGCGAACTTAAGCAAGAAATGTTAGCTCAAGCTGTGGTCGCTAAGCTCGATACTGCTACCAATGCTCGGGCTGCCGATGCCCTTAGTAAGCTCAATTCGGGAACAGACTTTGCAACGCTTGCTTCGCAAGTGTCCCAAGATACCGCTACCAAAACAAACGGGGGTCAATACGCCGGTTCAATCGACGCTAATAATGCTTCGTTGCCTCCAAAAGTACTAGCTGCATTACTTAAAATGAAGCCAGGCGAAACCTCGGCCGTTATTAACACTGGTTATAGTCTCGAAATCGTAAAGGTAAACAGCGTCCAAGACGGCAAAATCCAAGCTTCGCACATCGAATTTGTATACAAGCCAATCGGCAAGTTTTTGGCATCGATCAAAGCTCAGCACAAAGCCCAAGACTATATTAAAGTTTAAGCGCGGTCTTTCTTAAGTAGTAGCTGTTTTTCGAAGTTCTTATAGAATTCTAGCGTGCCTTGACCAAGTCGGTCGATTGGCCGTTCGCTATCGAGTATTCGCTCCATAAATGCCGGGAATGTGGCAACAATGATGCCTGCGTCACGACGCTTAATAACCGCGCCAGTTTCTTTGTCCACTTGGCTGCCTAGTACCAAGTAGCTTGTCCTATCTTTTGAGGCGGAAACGCCAAGGTTTGGACGCATCGATTGAACAACAGTGCTAAATGCTAGGGCAGCTTGCGTACGGCGAGCTCCAATTTGCTCGCCAAAATCGCGCAAATTGTCCAGATTAACGGCTGGAGTTACAATTTTTGTATTCGCATCACTTATTAAGCAGGTCAGCGATTTATCATACTCAAAGGGAATTGGTAACGAAAGTTCAGGGGGAGGCGTGCTCATGGTTCTCCTAAAAATGTAATCGTTGGTCAATACTACAATACAGAGCAGGCTAACTTATTCAAAATGCGAAGTTGGGCTTAACACTACTCGGGCGACAGCTCTGCCTACTTGGACGCGCACATAGGTGTCTGGTGCCAGTTTAGCTTCTTGGGTGATAATGCCGTCGGCATTATGATGGCTGACGTCATTTGCTGTCGTAACTTCAGTAGCGAGCAAGTGGTCAATAACACCTCCCGCCGCTTGTTTAATGGCGAAGTGTGTATCATGAGAATCATTACGCGCCATGGACTCAACTACAGTTACTGGTTCATCTAGTGATTTGTCGGCATGTTCAACGGCTAAGTCTCCTAGTAAGCCAGATAACTGGCGTGTTGGTTCATTACGCGACGACACGTCATAGGCTGCTTCTCCATGTGACGTAGGAATGCCGGCACGGGCCCCGACTACTAACTCTGGGTGTCGCTGTTGATAGCTCGTAAATAATGATTCTGATTGATCGTTTTTTGACATGCTTA
>CAYXYX010000080.1:0-2857 GCA_964469755.1 uncultured Candidatus Saccharibacteria bacterium
TCGGTATTATTGTAAAGACCGGTTCAGCCCTCGAAAAGTTAGCCGAAGCCAAAACTTTTGCCTTTGACAAAACTGGCACACTTACCCAGGGCAGTCTGTCGGTCGCCAAAATACTTACTTACAATGACTACACCCAGGACGAAGTACTTAGCCTCGCCGCCGGCCTAGAACAAAGCTCAAACCACGTCCTAGCAGCGGCCATCACTGGAGCTGCAACAACCCAAGGCCTTAAGTTAACTACAGCCAAGCACGTTAAGGAAATCCCTGGCCAAGGTTTACAGGCCAGCCTCAAGGCTAAAATCGTACTCGTGGGTAGTCATAGTCTGCTGGATGATAACAGTGTTAACTTCCCTAGTGCATTCAAGCTTTCCGACATTACTCAAACTGCAATGTATGTAGCGGTTGGCGCTGAATTAGTCGGCATTATTTTGCTAGACGACACCGTACGCCCCGAAAGCCAAGCTATGCTTGATCGCTTAAAGTCGCTTGGCATCCGTGAAACACTATTGATTACTGGCGACAATGCCGCCAGTGGTCGACGCGTAGCCAAAGAACTTGGCATCACCCAAATGTACGCCGAAACGCTTCCAGGTGAAAAACTTCAGATTCTCGAGACCATTAAACACCGTCCGGTGGCTTTTGTTGGCGATGGCGTCAACGATGCACCGTCGCTTACGGCGGCTGACATCGGCATTGCTATTGGTGCCCGCGGCTCGACCGCAGCCAGCGAATCAGCTGACATGGTTATTTTGCCGAACGATATAGGCAGAGTCGCGATTGCCGTAGCAATTGCCAAGCGTACCTTCCGCATTGCCAAGCAAAGTATTTTAGTTGGTATAGGCCTCAGCCTCACGCTGATGATCGTGTTTGCAACCGGCAAGTTCACGCCACTTATGGGAGCTGTTCTGCAAGAAGTCGTCGATGTTGTGGTGATCTTTAACGCCCTACGCGCCCACACCGGCAAACTCTAATACGCGTTAAGCGCTAACGCCACAAATAGCGGAACAAGTAGATTGTCTAAGCCATATGCACCAACGTTTTCTATAAGGCTGGTTGCCGCGGCCAAAGCTACCATATATATCAGAGTGATGTCGGTTACAGAATAGTGCGCGTAGCCTAGTAGCAACGCTAATGAGACCGCAAAAAACGTCAGCGTGCCAGCCACACTTTTAACGCTGCCAAATACTTTATACTGGTTAGCTTTGCCGTAACGCTGCCCAACAATCGCGGCCAAACCGTCCGCCAGGCTCATTTGTAGCAGTGCGGCGGCATATACGCCTTTGTGGTGCGTTGCCATGGCAACTATACCTACAGCCAAGGCAAAAAATAATTCTCCCCACGTTGGCCGCTGCACGCTATGTATGGCTCTAAATATATGGAAATACTTTGATATACCTACAACTACCACAAAGGCCACACTCAAAAATATTATTTGATTCCAACTTAAAAAGAACGGCCAGACTGCCACAAAACAACCAACAGTAATGTGCACGAACTTGCGACTGAGCTCGGATCGCTTGGGATGGGTGCGCCACCAGATTTCGTTAACGAGCAATAAGGCGAAAACAATCAGAATCGTAAGAATGAGCGCCATGCAATAATTGTACTCCACTCATGTTGGCATGATTGACTCAACGATGAAAAGGGTTACAATAATCCATAGTTCCACAACAACAAAAATGAAAACACTTAACTCTCACGGCTTCACCCACTATGTGCTCTTTGTAGCAGTTGCTGTTGTTGGAGTAGTTGCCTGGTACGGAAGCTACGTACTTATGCACGGAAAAGCCGATACATCAGCATACGTGCTCGCTGTATCATCTGAAGATGGTTGTTATTTGAGTGGTCGAGTATACGATCCGGCTCAAAAAGACTGTACCGATACCTGTCGGCATAAGAACGCCGATGGCGTAACGTTCAAAAAAACCACAACGGCACCTATCAGGGGCTATTGCACGACATTTGTTTCGCTTGTTAACCAAGATGATCCCGTCGTCGCCCAAAACCGCTGTGTTAATGACTTGCACCGCATATACATAAAAGATATAGGCTGTGCCCGCAAGTCGAATCAAGAAAATTCTAATGACAGCCGTCTTTGCCAAAAAGAATTTCCGAATTACGTTGCCGAAACAACTGTTGATCGTTGCGTAGCCCAAGTAATCGCCACCCCGAGTGGTGGAGGCACTCCTACGAGTCCCGCAGCCGCAGGAGACCCTACGCCTGTTGATGAAGCACACTGTGAATTATATGGACGCGTCTGGCAAGCAGGCGCTTCAAAATGTAGCGATACCTGCGTAAAAGATGCCGGGCCACTCTTGATCGGCACTGTTAAGGGCATCCGTTACTGCCGAGGAGCACTTACGACCTTCACTACAGCCGACAAATGTGTTGCAAAACTGCACCGCGTTTGGCTCGATGAAGGCTGTGCCCGACGCCCAAGCCAAAAAGACACAAACAACGCCATCCAATGCCAACCAGGCTTCCCCTACTACCACGCCAACTACGAAAATGTTCTGACAAGTAACCAAACTCAGACAGACTACTGTGAGGTCAGTAAGGCTGTAGCACTTGCTAATGAAGCAGCTGGCACGCCCGGCAGCTCTACGCCTGTTCCGCCCGCAAACGACGATGGTGGGGACACCCCACCAGACAACTCCGGTGGGGGCGGAGCAAACACCGGCAATCTAGACTACACCATATCTCAGGCTACCTGTAGCTTGCTCGGGCGCCAATGGAGCGCAAGTCGAACCAGCGCCAGCGGTCAGGCAACGCAAGCCGGTTGCAGCACCCAAGAATGCAATCAGAGCACATCAAAAGTTCACGGTACAGCTGGCAGTGGCATATATTGCACGGGGTA
>CAYXYX010000081.1:0-2747 GCA_964469755.1 uncultured Candidatus Saccharibacteria bacterium
ATATGAAATTACCTTCTGTTTACGAACCTGGCCAATACGAATCCGACATTTACGCCCTTTGGGAAAAGAGCGAGGCCTTTAAGCCATCTGATAACGACAAGCATTTCAGTATTGTCATGCCTCCGCCCAACGCTAACGGCAATTTGCACATTGGACACGGGTTAACGCTGGCTATTGAAGATATTATGATCCGACATCACCGTCTGAAGGGCGAAAGTGCGTTGTTTGTGCCAGGTGCCGATCACGCTGGTTTTGAAACGTGGTCCGTGTTCGAAAAAGAGCTCAATAAGCAGGGAAAAAGCCGTTTTGATTTTTCACGTGAACAGCTTTATTTAATGATCTGGGACTTTGTTGCGCTAAATAAATCGAATTATGAGGACCAATTTAGGCAGCTCGGAGCCAGCGTTAATTGGGCTAATTACACCTATACGCTCGACGAAAAGGTCGTTAAGCAAGCCTATGCAACCTTTAAACAAATGTTAATGAAAAAGTTAATATATCGTGCAGAAAAGTTAATTAACTTTTGTACCTTCCATGGCACGGGTTTTGCCGATATTGAAGTCGACTACAAGGACGAACCAGGCCATTTATGGCACATCCGATACGAACTGACCGACGGCAGCGGGGAAGTCGTCGTTGCCACTACGCGGCCCGAAACCATGCTGGGCGATGTAGCTGTAGCTGTGCACCCCGACGACAAGCGCTACACCCAATTGATCGGAAAAACAGTCAAACTACCCCTGACGCACCGTGAAATTCCGGTATTAGCCGACGATTTCGTAGACCCTAAATTTGGGACGGGCGCCGTTAAAATCACGCCGGCTCATGATCCAAATGACTTTGAAGTCGGTAAACGCCACGATCTACCCATGATTCGCGTGATTAACTCCGAAGGCTTCATTGCAGCCGATATGCCCGATGCTTACCGTGGTCTAACCGTCCTGGAAGCTCGCGATAAGGTGGTACAGGACCTGACAGAGCAGGGGGTTCTGGTAAAAACCGAAGACCACCAGCACAGCGTTGGCCACTGTTATAAGTGCGATACCGTCATTCAACCGCTGCTGCGCGAACAGTGGTTTATTGACATGCAACCGCTGACAAAACCGGTGATTGAAGCACTTAAAGCCGGTAAGGTGAGGTTTCAACCGGCGGGGAAGCAGCAACAACTTATTACCTACCTAGAAAACATCCGGGATTGGAATATTAGTCGGCAAATTGCCTGGGGCATTCCAATCCCGGCCTTCCAAAACGTTGACGAGCCAGATGACTGGATTTTTGACGAACGAGTCGGGGAAGAGATTATTACCGTAGACGGCAAAACTTACCACCGCGACCCTGATGTGTTCGATACTTGGTTTAGCAGCGCCTCTTGGCCCTATGCCACACTGAACTTCCCGGACGGCGATGATTTTAAAAAATTCTACCCGTTGTCAGTCATGGAAACTGGCGCCGATATTCTGTTCCCATGGGTATCGCGTATGCTGGTATTTGGAATGTTTAACACCGGTGAAGTGCCCTTTGAAAGCGTCTATTTACACGGCATGGTTCAAGACGAACACGGCCAAAAAATGAGCAAGAGCAAGGGCAACGTAGTTAACCCAATCGACAAGGTGCAACAGTATGGTTCAGACGCCTTCCGCATGGGCATTATTAGCGACGAAACACCTGGTGCCAACCGCCCGTACGACGAATCCAAGCTTGTAGGCGCTCGTAACTTCTGTAATAAGCTGTGGAATATTGCCCGCTACATTGAGTCCTTGGTAGGTGATGAACCAGATCGTAGCACCGCCAAGCCACATACTGCGGCGGATCACTGGATACTCGGCAAGCTTCAGCATACCCAACAACACCTTTTACGTCAGCTGGACGACAATCGCCTTAGCGAAGCCTACGAAACGTTGTACCACTTTGTTTGGGACGATATTGCCGACTGGTATATCGAAGCCAGCAAGGCAACACCTAACCTACCCCTGTTACAGCAGGTTCTAGAATCAACATTGCTGTTAGCGCATCCGTTTGCACCGTTTGTTACCGAAACCATTTGGCAAACGCTGGCTTGGGATCTTGATTCGATTTTGTCTAAGCGCACGTACGCCTAGCCTCTCGGTTTTGACGAAGGGCAAGCTAAAGACTTTGCTGAAATCATGGCTATTGTGGGCGAAACCCGCCAGATCACTAAGACCCTGCGCGCCTCTGGTGTAACACTGTATTACACCGATGTGTCGTTTATTACCAACAACGCAAAAGTCATCAAACAATTGGCCCGTTTGCAGGCAGTAAGCGAAGTTACCGACGGTACCGGGCTTTTCCTGACCAGCACCAAACACAAGTGTTGGCTCGATATTGATCAGGCTACAGCCAAGGCGTACTTAAAGGACCTAGATGAGCAGCATACCAAGCAAGCTGGCGTTATTAAGCAACTCGAGGGGCGACTGGCTAACAAGAGCTATGTCGACAATGCTCCCACAGCAGTGGTGGAGCAGACCAAATCACAGCTGGCCGAAGCTCAGGTTGTGCTGAACAATATTGCCCGTGAGCAAAAACGCTTTAGCTCCTAACACATTTTAGGCAAGTTCGAGTACTTCACGCACGTGTATCGAAGACTCTTCGGGACGGGCATAATCAAACCACACCACGCGCCAGTCGTACTTTTCGGCGGCAATCAGGTTTGCTTGGGTATCATCAATCAGCAGGATTTCGTTAGCTGGCACGCCGGCCTGCTCGGTAGCATAGGCGTAAATTCGGGA
>CAYXYX010000082.1:0-2669 GCA_964469755.1 uncultured Candidatus Saccharibacteria bacterium
CAAAATACTCAGATTTTGCATCGACATTAGTCAGCGCTTTGTAATTTACTGTTAACAATGTGCCCGAATACGTACCCGGACGGAGATCAAGACAAACCGCCGTGCCCGTACTAAAGCTGTAGTCTGGTTTTGCCGACCATTGAACATTGTTGCAAGCAAATAAATTACCACATATTGTTTGGACATGCGTAAGCCTGGATGTGTCATGAGTTAAACTCACCCATAATATCCGAGGCATAACAGACGAGTCCAGTTTGTAATTATTAATTTGAATGGGCACCGAAACAGTATTGCCAGCCTTAAATGTCTGAGCATACAACGCATTATCTACATCTATCAATGATTCGCCCGCTAGCGTATCCGCACGGGAAAATAGTAAATAGTAGCTGCCAACAATTGCAAAAAGCCCCACAAATATGACTCCGCCCAAGAATTGTGGAGAAATTCTGAGACGGTGTTTTGGTAAATTTGTATTTTTTGAGTGTTTTGACATCTTAGAAATATGATACTTTATAACGCTAACATAGCACTACCGCTTATGCGTCTTTCGCCAGAAATACAGTCCAGAAGTAAGAAGTGCTGCTGCGCATATAGCAACTATTAACCAAGTTACCTGGACCTTTTTACCTACCACGTTAATGCTGCCCAAAACCTCTGTTGCATCACTACCGGCAGCGTACTGCTTACCGTCGTAAAAGGGCGAAGGATTAATGGTGGTCGTACGATCCTCTGTGCTTTGGGCTCCTGACGATGGTATTGAATTTGCTTGGTCCGATTGCGTAGTGGCCATTGCCCCACCAGAAGCGCCCCCAGCTTTCTTGGTTTTTGTATTGTTGGCGGTCGTCCCTTTGGTGGTATTATTTGCGTCCGCCTGCCCTTGCTTAGTATTATCCTTATCGCCGTTACTACCATCAACATTTGAGCGACTCAAGCCAGTGCCACCATCTTCACACGTAACTGCTGAGTATGAATACCCGCAAGTACCGATACGTCCATGATTCAACCTTGACCCAATGCTAGTTGGATTTGTTTGACAATCACCTTTGACAACATTAGTTTCCCACAGTTGCAACCACGATGGAGCCGACTCCGTTGCCATGTCCGTTTTAGCCTTAAAGTGCATAGTCAAAACATGGGTAAATGAATTATCATTATAGCCAGCGGGCAGCGAAACACATACCTCGTAGCCGGTGTGATAAAGGTGTTCCTGTTCATAAGCTTGATCAGATGGTATCGTCCAAGCACTTAAGCTGCACTTAAAAATACCGTCACAACTATAACTTGGCTGTTCTAGCCTCCGTCCATCCACAGCTACTAGTAATACAATCTGACTCGGCACATCTAAGCCTGACCCATATCCTCTTATCGGTATATCCCAAGTGGAACCGATTGGACGAGGGTGGCCATTATTGTTCATTGCATCGCCAATTGCACCGCCATAAAGCATCGAGAAGTGTTGAATATTAGCTTCCTCCGCATGCGAATGAAGGACGGCATAAGAACCGACCAGGCTTACGGCAACAACAATGATAGTTGCGACTGCATATTTAAAAAACTTTAAATTACTTAATTGTCGATTCTTATGGTTTTTTCGATTTTTTTTATTTTTGGGCATCTTTAAATACAATACTAGGATTTAGCTGTTTTGACAATAAAGGGCTACGTAACTATTTAGCGTTTTTGGCAATGATAGCTTCGGTAACGTGGCTTGGCACGTCAGCGTAGTGATCAAGTTCCATGCTGGATGAAGCACGGCCCTTGGTCATTGAACGGATGTCGGTGGTGTAGCCGAACATTTCGCCAAGTGGTACAAAGGCAGTGATTTCTTTAACACCACCAGCCAGGTCTTCCATTGACTCAATACGACCACGCTTGGCGTTAAGGCCACCAATGATGTCACCCATGTTTTCTTCGGGAGTTACAACGACTACCTTCATGACAGGCTCCAGCAGTACTGGATTGGCTTTGCGAACACCTTCTTTAAGTGCCATTGAACCGGCGACTTTGAAGGCCATTTCGTTGGAGTCAACTTCGTGGTAGCTACCATCGTAAAGTTCCGCAATGATGTCAACGACTGGGTAACCGGCAAGTACACCGCTGGCCATAGCTTCGATGATACCTTGCTCGACAGGCTTAATGTATTCAGATGGCACGACGCCACCCTTGATTGAGTTAACGAATTCGAGGCCCTTGCCTTCTTCGTTCTGACTAAGGCGAAGCCATACGTCACCGTACTGACCACGACCACCAGATTGGCGTACAAACTTACCTTCAACTTCAACCGCATCTTTACGGATGGTTTCGCGGTAGGCAACCTGTGGCTGACCAATGTTGGCTTCGACGCTAAATTCGCGCTTCATACGGTCAACAAGGATTTCGAGGTGCAGCTCACCCATACCACTAATGATGGTCTGGCCGGTTTCGTCGTCAACGCGGACGCGGAAGGTTGGATCTTCTTCTGCAAGACGTTGCAATGCAATGCCCATCTTTTCTTGGTCGGCTTTGGTCTTAGGCTCAATCGCAATCGAAACTGGAGGATCTGGGAAGGTGATGTTTTCGAGCACAATAGGGTTAGCTGGGTCACAAAGCGTGTTACCAGTAGTTGTGCCCTTTAGACCAACTACTGCAGCAATATCACCAGATAGCACTTCGGTAACATCTTCGCGCTT
>CAYXYX010000083.1:0-2659 GCA_964469755.1 uncultured Candidatus Saccharibacteria bacterium
GCCGGTCCATACAGTGAGAATATAAAATATACTAATCCAACTGGCGACCTATGGTTTAAGAAGGCAGAGCTATCGGCCATCGGGCTTACCGGAAGCGCAGCGCTATACAGTATTAGTACCTCTCGTACAGATATATACGGATCGTAAAATGCTGAGTTACTTTGCTGCCGTTGCTGAAAGTCCAACGTCTGACCCTTTTTCTTACTACTTTACACAGGGAGTATTGGGCGTAACCGTCATTGCTCTAGTTATAGTTATCCGTTTTGTGTGGAATTACTTCACAAAAAAGATTGATGAAAAGGATTTGAAGATAGATTTGTTACAGAATGCCCGGCTGGAAGATAATAAAATACATACAGTCGACTATCGCGAAATGGCCAAGAACGATCAGATAGTCCTTGCCGGTAACGCACAAGCTAATGAGCTGCTTGCTGGTAAAATAGAAGCAGTAAGGGGTCAACGATAATCATGAACTGGCTTAAGCGTAAAAAAGAAACACCCCCTATGGTGATACAGCCCGCTGCCACTAGTCGTGTTGAGATTGAGCTACACAAGGGCGCTAGCGAAGATGCGGCAAAAAAAGCAGAGGATACAAATAAACATCTCACCGACCTATTGGTAGAAAATGGGTTTACACTTAAAATATATTTAGCGGCTGGGGGACATCAGCCTACAAAAAGAAGTGGGAACAAAAATGATTGATTTAATACCGTATATCCTAATGTTACTCGCTATTAGTGCAGTGGCAATGTTTTTTATTGTCCGAGTTATTGCTAAGCAGGTCAGCTTGTTTAAGTACCCGATCGCCGACAAGCACGTGCGCCGCTTCAGGAACACCCTGTTCGCTATATCGCTGACCATTATCATTATGGGCTTGATACCGATCGCAATAAACGTGTTCACTCTGTTCCGAGATACCGGCAGACCCGATACTGTCGAGTGGTTGAGCTTTATATACTCCCTTACGGTACACCTGCAAACACTGCTTCTGTCCTACTTGCTATGGCGCATTTACAAGCTCGCCAGCGCGAATTTTAACGACCAAGAAAAATAGTGTTATAATGCTAAATAAGCAGAGCATCTCCTCGCGAGTTGTTGTGCCGATACAGTAGACAAGGTTTTAATATCATGAACGATGCCAGTAAAGTTTCGTTTGGTAAACCAAAAGCCACAGGTGCGGTATTTGTCGCTCCTGCGGGGACTACAGTCCCTACTAACGCAACCACATCTCTAGACGCCGCATTTAAGGGTCTGGGATATGTTAGCGAAGATGGCTTGGTAAACTCTGTTGAGGCTAACACCGAACAAGTTAACGCTTGGGGCGGTGATCTAGTATTGGTGGCTCAAACCACCTTTATGGAGACCTTTATGGTCAACCTCATTGAGACCAATCCCGAAGCACTCAAGGTATATTATGGTGAGGACAATGTCGTGGTTACCGGTGACAATATCACAATCACTCAGAACAGCGCACAGCTGCCATCTGTAGTCGTGGTATTCGAGCTTGTTTTGACCGGCGGACGCATCAAGCGTATCGTTGTGCCTAACGCTCAAATCGTTGACCGCAGCGGCGAGATCACTTACGTTGATGGAGACCCAATCGCGTACCCAGCTCTGTTCCAGGCATACCCTGACTCAGACGGCAATAGCCACACTGAGTACATTGCGGTTGTTGCTTCCTAACAACGTGATATACGGCAAAGAACGTCCTCCGGGGCGTTTTTTGTTTGTGTTATAATTGAGATATTAACTAAGAATGGAGTGGTAGAGGCTATGGCTGAAACAGATCAAAATGAGCGAACTATTAAAGAAGTTACAGTGGATGGGTACAATTTTAATGTTGATACTGACCTGCTGGACGACGTTGAAGCTTTTGAGTATATTGACCGAATTGAGAATAAGGGGCAAGTAGCGGCAATCGCTCCATTGCTAAAGTTCATGGTTGGCGATCAAGGCTACACCGATATGAAGGCACATTTTACCCAGGCAGATGCAGAAGCGCACAAAGACGAGCCTGGCTATAAAGGCCGCTTCCGTATTAAAAAGCTGCAGGATGTTTACCTGGCTATCATTGAGAAGTTTGACCCAAAAGGCTAGCGCTTCTCAAAATACGCCGAGAGCATTTTGACGAACTAGAGGCGGACTTCCAACAATACTACAACCTGGACATCGCGCTATTGCACTCGGCAAAAGCGGCGCGACTGATGTTTCAGTTGCCTCGTGATTGCCGGGTATTCACTAAACTGCAGCCAGCGGTCCAGTGGGGCTGGGGCGAGATACTCGCGAATAAAACCGTGTATTTACTCGAAACATTGGTGTGGATGAAGACCAAAGACGCCCAGAAGAAGTTCCCACAGCACCGACCAAAGCTATTCACGCCGGACTTCATGCCACAGCATTCAGCGCCGGGCGAAATAAGCAACGGTGCAGTCATACGAACAACCGACGATATACGCGACGTGTTATCTAAGCCGCGCGCATAAAAAATGTATACAGGCGTATAATAGGCAATATGGGCGTGTGCTCCGATCGGATGTATATACAGAGGGGGCGGTAGCGGCAACAGGAAGCCGACAAAACCCCGGACGCGGGGCGATAAACACCGTATAATCCGACCCAAAAAAGACTGCTTTCCGGCAGTTTTTTGCCTTTCAGTTCG
>CAYXYX010000084.1:0-1050 GCA_964469755.1 uncultured Candidatus Saccharibacteria bacterium
AGTTCAGCAGCGATACGATCAGCCATGCTCATACCCTTACGAGAGCGGCAAGCAGCCACAAACCACATAGTAGTTAGGTGGTTCTGGCGCTGGCCTTTAACTTCGAAAGGAATTTGGTAGTTAGCACCACCAACGCGGCGGCTTCGAGTTTCTACCAAAGGCATGATGTTCTTCATGGCCTGTTCAAAAACGTCGAGAGGGTTTTCTACTTTAAGTCGGTCCGCGGCTTTTTGCATACCGGTGTAAACCAGCTTTTCGGCAATTTGCTTTTTACCGTGTAACATAACGCGGTTGATTAAACGCTGCACTGGTACAGAGTTGTATAAGCGGTCAGGTTGGATGTCGCGTACTAACGCTTTAGTCTTTTTACGTGGCATACTGATTAACCTTTCTTGGTGCCGTACTTTGAACGGCCCTGCTTACGGTTGTTAACGCCCTGAAGGTCGAGGCTACCACGAACAATGTGGTAACGGACACCAGGAAGGTCCTTGACGCGTCCACCACGTACTAATACGACGGCGTGCTCTTGAAGGTTGTGACCTTCACCACCGATGTAGGCCCATACTTCGTAACCGTTTGTAAGACGCACACGGGCAACCTTACGAAGGGCTGAGTTAGGCTTCTTTGGTGTTTTAGTGGTTACTTTTACGCAAACGCCGCGCTTGAATGGTGCTGGCTTTTCGTAGTTCTTAGTTTTGAGGTTGTTTACCACGCGCTGCATAGCTGGCGACTTACTCTTCGTAGTCGTCTTGGTGCGTGGTTTACGCACTAATTGGTTGATTGTTGGCATTTTGACTCCTTATACGGTTGTGATCATCTGCTGCGGAGAACATGCCTATTCTCTGGCTCGGATCACAATTAATTAACTAGGTAATTGTAGCAGGTTTTACAGCGACACGCAACTGTTACACTGGAGTTTTAACGAGTTTTGTTACGCAAAAAATGGGCATTCCTATTTTGTCCCACTCAAATGGGAAAGGGCAATTGGCGTATCTGTTGCCACGATTCATTCCCAAAATAATGGGACAAAATAGGAATGCCCATTATTTA
>CAYXYX010000084.1:1060-2640 GCA_964469755.1 uncultured Candidatus Saccharibacteria bacterium
GCCGATTTCAAATGGTTTAAGGAACTCACAATGGGCCACATTTTAGTGATGGGGTACTGTTGATGCCAAAACAAAAACCGCCCCAAGAGAGGCGGTTTTTGCAGCGACGGAAGCTCCTAAGCTAGGCGACGAATTCTTCGACTTCGGCTTCGAGTACTTCGGCGTCTGGGTCTACGAAACCGGTACCAACGGGGATTTTACGTCCCAAAATAACGTTTTCTTTAAGACCATACAGGCGATCGATCTTGCCAGAAGTTGCTGCAGCAATCAAGACTCGGGTAGTGTCCTGGAATGATGCAGCACTTAGGAAGGAATCGGTGCTCAAGCTAGCCTTGGTGATACCAAGCAGCAATTGCACGGACTGAACTGGTTCTTTGTTTTCGGCAACGAGGACTTCGTTAGCTTCGGCTACGGCCAATTTGCTCACAATGTCACCGGTTACGAAGTCACTGTCGCCAGCATCTTCGATTTGTACACGGCTGAACATTTGACGCACGATGATTTCCAGGTGCTTGTCCGAAACGTTCTGACCCTGACCAACAAAGATACCAAGAATCTGGTTCATGATGTAACGCTGAGTCTGTTCAACACCTTGCAAACGCATAAGGTCCTGTAGGTTAATTGAACCGTTCGTCAGGCGCTGACCAGATACGATGCGGTCACCATCTTGTACGCTCAATTGCTTGTAGCCAGGGATTTCGTAACGCACAACGCTTTGCTTGGTAGGCGTGATGATGACTGACAAGTCAGTTACTTCAAGCGTACCAGCCATTGGCGAAATCAGTGGCTCAGACTTGTCTTCGTGAGCTGCAACAACATCACCAATTGCAACGTCGGAGCCGCTGGCTAGGTGTGGCTTACGGCCATTGAGGTCAAGTGTAATGTTTTCGGAGTCATCGGCAGTAACCTGGACTACGTAGTGGTCACCCTCTTCCCAAGCGTTAACAACGCCAGCAAGGTCAGATAAGTACGCCAAACCTTTTGGCTGACGAACTTCGAAGAGTTCTTCAATACGACTAAGGCCCTGAGCAGTGTCATCGGCAATCGTAGCGCCGGAACGGTGCTTGGAGTCTAATGATAGCTGGGTACCAGGCTCGCCAATACTCTGAGCGGCAATAACGCCGATTGGGTGGTGGTCAGCAACTAGGTTGCCAGTTGCTGGGTCAACACCGTAAGACTTACGTGAGACACCACGGACACTGGTGCAGCTGAGGGCGCTCATGATGCGGACACCATCAAGCTCTTCGTCAGCTTCAATTTGGGCGGCAATGGCAGCGGTGATTAGCTCACCGTGCTTAACGTACTTCTTGATGTTTTCGGCAGCAAAGCGACCGGTCAGACGATTGGCGTAACCAGAGCCGATTTCTTCGGCATCGGCACGCATCATGGCAAAGCCAGGATCGGTGTGATCGTCACTGATTGTAAATACGTCTTGTGAAACATCAACTAAACGACGAGTCAGGTAACCGGCATCAGCCGTCTTAAGGGCGATGTCGATCAGGGCCTTACGAGTACCACGAGTACCAGTGAAGTATTCCAGTGGGTCAAGACCGTTAATGTAGCCCGACTTAATAGGTAGC
>CAYXYX010000085.1:0-2619 GCA_964469755.1 uncultured Candidatus Saccharibacteria bacterium
GGCAAGATCGTACCACAATCAATCATCGATATATTTCCAAAAGGCATCATAAATATTCACCCGTCACAGCTACCAAAACACCGCGGGCCAACACCGCTAGAGAGTGTTATTTTAAGCGGCGAAACTTCTACCGCCGTATCTTTAATGAGCTTAGGCGCCAAAATGGATGCCGGCCCTATATATGCCCAAACACCGGTTGCACTTACTGGCGCCGAAACCAAACAACAACTGGCCAATCAGCTCTTAGCCGTTGGCAATGCCATGCTCCTCGCGCACCTGCCTCACATTTTGAGCGGCGAACAAACTCCCATCGAACAAGACGATTCGCAAGCAACCTACGACAAATTAATCACTAAAGAAGACGCCATTATTGACTGGCAACAGCCCGCGGTACAGATTGAACGACAAATCCGCGCCTTTGCCCACTGGCCAAAAAGCCGCACCACCATTGGTGACCGTGAGGTAGTTATTACCGCCGCACACGTCATTCCAGGTAGCAACACTCCAGGTGTTATCTGGCTACAAGATAAGCAAATCGGCATGCACACAGGCGACGGCATTTTGGTGATCGACCAGCTTGTTCCGGCTGGCAAAAAGCAAATGTCAGGCAGTGACTTCCTGCTTGGCTACAAACCAACAAACTAGTTACTGTTGCTGCGGAGGCTGCCAAGGAGTTGGCGGCTGTTGAGGCTGTGGAGCGGGCTGTGGTGCAGGACCAGCGGGTGGTTGCTGCTGCGGATAACTTGGCTGCTGCGTTTGGACTGGTTCTGGAGGCGCATACTGCGGTGGCTGCGGCTGATAAGCCGGCGGAGCTTGCGGTGGTAACGGTGGCGCCATCGGTTGCTGTGGTGCTGGAGGCTGATTGATCTGGGGTTGGAATGGCTGCTGCATGGGCGGCTGCTGCGGTTGAGCCTGCTGCTGAGGCTGTGCTGCCGGTTGAGGCGCAGCGGCAACTTGCTGCTGAGCCTGCTGTGAAGCGGCCACAATTTGACCAGCACTTTGACCAATTTCGAGCTTTAATTTATCAAATTCTTGCTGCACGATGTCTTTATAATTAGGAAAATTTGATTCTAGCCACTTAAAGGCACCGGCATCGTCTTTAGCATCGAAGTATTTTTCGAATTCATCGAGCTGTTCGTTGGACATTTGATCGGCCAAACGCATACCGACACGCATTTCGAGCGTCTCGTAAATATGCTTCAGCAGGCTGTTCTTTTCGGCTTCCGGTAGCCCGGCTAAGCCGAGTTGCTGTAAGAGGTCATTGTCGATTTTTATTGCCATATGCGGTTCTCCTTAACCAATTGTACCACTACCGGCTTACAGCCTACTAGTAAGATGGTCTTTACTCACGTTAGTTCGTTTTTAAGGCGAGTTACGATTTCCTGGATTGTTGTATCGTCGACTGGTCGACGAGCTTCGTCATCGTAAAAATTGCCGTAAAGATCATCGGTGAATACTTGTCCATTAAGTTCAACGGGATCTTTGTAGCGCGGGAAAACATGCCAATGCACATGAGAATGTGGTGGATCATCCCGGTATGCGTGATTCATAAAACATCCCATATTCAATGGTTCTGCGCCGAATGCTTGCTTGTACGCGGGTTCGAGTTTACGTACGATTAACCTGAACTCGTCCCATTCTTCGTCGCTAAGCTGACCAAGACTAGGCTTATGCTCTAACGATGTTACCAGTGCTCGACCAAGGTAGGGCTGATCCGAGATAATCCCAACAGTCCAATACTGCGAGGTTAAAACTTGGTTTTGCAGCGGTTTTTTAGCCAAATACTGACAAATGTCACAATTCTCATTCATGCCAGCAGTATATCACTCACACGTATTAGCAGCCGGCCTGCCGAGCTGCCTCTTGGCTCGTGAAAGTTGTGGTCCCGCAGGCAGCGCCAAACTGGGTTTGTGCTGTCTGGTTCCGAGCAAACAAGTCACGCCCAATGACAACCGCTGCAATAATCAAGATTACAAGTAAGATTACGGCAATTTTGTGCTTGGTTAGAAAGCCACGCATATTACAACGAGCGCTTGATCGCTTGACGGGTGAAAAGTTCAACGCGGTCACCATCTTCGAGTTCGAGGCGGCCAGGTGTCGATAGCGAAATACCGCACATTTCGCCTTCAATGATTTCTTTAGCTTCAGCGGGGCCGCGCTTAAGGCCAGTGACTTCAACTTCCATGAGCAGTTCTTTATCACGGTAAACTTTGGCTAGGGCTGGCGCAACCAGCTTGCCTTTAGTGACTTCGCCACCGGCAATTACGGCCGTTTTGGTGGTGTTGAAGATGCCGCGAATGACCAGGCGACCGAGTTCAGTTTCGATGATCTCTGGTGATAGCAAGCGGCCAAGGTCTTCTTTAACGTCGTCGATCAGTTCGTAAATAACGTTATACAAACGTAGGTCAACCTTGTCGCGACTGGCTTGTTGACGAATGTTGCTTGGTGCCGTTACGCTAAAGCCGTAGATGACTGCGTCACTGGTTTGAGCCAAACGTAAGTCGTTGTCGGTAATTGAACCAACGCCCGAACTTACAATCCGAATGGCAACCTCGGCCGTATCGAGCGCCTTAAGGCTATCGATGACAGAGGTTAGTGAACCCTGCACGTCGGCTTTAA
>CAYXYX010000086.1:0-2615 GCA_964469755.1 uncultured Candidatus Saccharibacteria bacterium
CAAAAACTTCCCCACTGCACTTTTGCTTTGTGGCATAGTCCTGCCCGCGCAATAGTGCGCCGTGAACGCAGCACGAGCCAAGGGTTGATCTCGACTCCATCAACAATAAACCCCGCCTTAGCGAACCTTACCATCAACTGCCCGTCGCCGGAGCCTATATCGAGCACTCTCGCACTGCCGTTAGGCACAATAAGCTCTAGCATGTCATTGGCAGCTTTATCATTCGTCGCAACAAATTGAGCACCCTGTAACGAGAACGCTAACAATAAGCCAAGTATGACAACCCCGACGCCAATACAAATAGCGACAAACATAGGCTTACAGTAAGATTTTGGCTTTCTTTTCGGCCGCCAAAATTCCTACTGTTGCCGCTACAATGCCAACCCCAAAGCTAATATCATTTACGAGCAGCTGGGCGATCACGGTTAACGAGCTGGCAACAAAAATCATCGGAAAAATTAAACCTCCTCGGTAGCCCATTCCTTTAGACCAGGCGATGGCAGCGAGTTTAAAGACTAAGATGCCCAGAACACCCATAACACCCAAGCTCACCGACTGCGATTCAAGCGGTGCAATAGACTGATTGCCTGTAAATTGAACTAAGGGACCGCCAAACAAATAGAATACACTCAAGCCAGCACCAGACAACAGTGCCAATTGCCACCAACGCGTAAGCTTTGCTGTTTGCTTAATATAAACGACCGCGGTGTGACCATATTTAAGTGCGAAGGTTGCCGCATACCCAGCTGCAACCAGCACTGCTCCCACTAGTACATCAAGAACTAAGACTCTCCAGTTCATATCCGGGAAATTAAAGTAACTGTTCGTTGGATCAATCAGTTTTAACATTAATGTGGAACTGGCCGAGGCTATAATCGCAACTACCAGCAATGAGGCTGAAATTTTAACTTTGGCTTCTTTGGTAACCAAAAATATAGATAAGATCCCTATAAAGAATGAGTGGAAGAACGCCGCCATTAATGCCATTATCGCCGCCGCACCCAGTACTTTTACGGCCTGGGGGTTCTTTTTGAACAACTTGACACCAAGGTAGCCGCCAATAACCATAGATGTTGGCACCAAAATTGCTTCGGGGCCAAGCGATGCACCGGCGAGCAGCGACAAAAAACCAACACTCAAGATAATTGCGCCGTTGGTAACTGTAGGTTTAATGGCATCACCGCCAAGTCCGTGTGACTCACCCTTTTCTGATTCAGGAGCAAGCCAATGCTGCGCGCCAAAAAACAGCAACCCTAAACCGATACACAGAGGCACGACCATGTAGCGGGTCGTATCGGAGTTAAACAGAGTATTCCAAACATAGTCAGTTGAATGACGAACTGCTGTTTCGAATAGGTAATAGGTTATAGCCACAAGAATCCCAACGGGTATACAGGAAGTTAGCAGAAGGATTTGCTTATTTTTCATAGCTATACATTCCTCATTTTATGTTGTTTTTTCCATCGGTAGTACGCCGCTGCCCCAACCGGCATTGGCAACAACCAAGCATAGATGCGATACACGAATAATGCCGATGCAAAGGCGGCCTGAGCAGCTGCACTCGGCAACGGGACAATAGCTAATAAAATAGTTTCCGTAACACCAATGCCCCCAGGGGTAATAGGAAAAGCATTCAACAGCAACATTAACCCAGTCACGAGTAACACATAAGCCGCGCTCATAATATTAGCGTCAATACCACAGAACCGTATTGCCATAAGCAGCACTAAGTAGCACGACAACCCCCAAACGATATTGGACAATGCGATCGATTTGAAGTACTTGATAGCCACGCCCTGACTACTTGCCCCAAAGTCGACGATTATATCAACAATATTTTCCTTAGGCTTCCGATGAAGTACTTTGAGCAATTTGGTGGTTATTTTTTGAGCTATATTACCGATTTTTTGAGCCGATTTACGACTATTTAATATCGCTCGCATAATAAACAAAGCGGCAACAAACGCTGCCGATCCACCTAGAAACCACAGCCAATAGTTTGTGGTTCCTTGCCCGGCCAGAATGAGCACACCAAAACCCATCAGTGGCACTGCAACGACAGTAAAATAACGAGCTACTCCTGCTAAGATAACCGCCACCGTTGACTTGTCTATGGCGAAACCATAACTTTTGTACATGTTAAAACGAATAACCAAGTCGATTGGCGCTGGCAAAACTACCGATGTAAGCTGACCCGAAACGGCCGACTGTATGCCATTTCTGAGCGACAGCCCAGGCAACACCGTAGCCGAAGTCCAGCCGTAAGTGCCAATAGTGAGCAGTCCACCCAAAACCAACGCTATATTTTGGGCAAAGCTTAAAGATTTGACCGTAGCCCATATTTCGCTATAGCTGATTTGTGAAGGAATAACTTTAAAAAATATCCAATACATCAGTACCAACGGTATGAGCAGGCCTAAAACCTTAAATATAATGGGGCGGAAGTTAGATGAGGCTTGCTTTGTTTTTCCTGTCACATTGTCTCCAGAATTGGCGGAATAGTAACTTTATTGTACCACTTGAGACGCAACACCCGAGACACTTAAAATCCTGCCGAACGGATATACTGAAGTGTAGCTGCAAGCGTTGGCTCAGTATTGTGCTCGGCCAAGATA
>CAYXYX010000087.1:0-1294 GCA_964469755.1 uncultured Candidatus Saccharibacteria bacterium
GAGATGATTGAAAACTTACGTTTGCAACACTTCCGCTCGTACAACGACACAACTTTTGAGTTTGGTGATAAGGTTAATATTATTGTTGGGCCAAACGCAATCGGCAAGACCAATCTTATCGAGGCAATTTTAGTAGTGGCTCGTGGCTCATCATATCGAGTTGCCGACAGTGAGCTACTAAGACACGGCCAGGAATGGTTCCGACTTGATGGTGGGCTTGCGGGTGGTGAAACAAGAGTAGTAAAACTCCAAACCAGCCCGCGACTCGTGCTTCATGGCGCTCCAGATGCTCGCAGACAATATCTTGATGACCTTTTAGAGCAAACCATACCAGCCTATGCGAGCTTTAGGCGCAACTACAAGCGAGTCTTGTCTCAGCGTAATTCGCTACTTAAGCGTGCTCGTACCCCGACGACCCAAGAGTTGTTTCCATGGGATATTCGTCTTGGTGAACTTGGTGCGGTTATTGCGCGGGAGCGGTCAAAACTTGTTGAGCAGCTAAGCCAAGCAGTAACCGCAATATATAAGGTGTTGAGCGGTACTGATACAATGGTTACGCTTCGGTACAAACACTATTTTCCTATCGAAACATACGAATCAAACTTGTTGCATAAACTTACTTCTCATCTCGATGCCGATAGTGCTCGGGGATTTACCACCTATGGCCCGCACCGCGAAGATTTTGAAGTGTATTTTAACGACAGCCCAGCCGAACTGGTTGCTTCGCGCGGCGAAACCAGAACAGTGATACTAGGGCTTAAAATTGCAGAGCTGCAACTCCTGACCGCGTTACGAGACACACCGCCATTACTTCTGCTTGACGATGTGTTTAGTGAGCTAGATGGGGCTCGGCGACAAGCCCTTACCAAATATCTTAAAAACTATCAGACGTTTTTAACTACTACCGACGCAGATGTAGTAATTCAGCATTTTATGAGCCACGCCACCATTATTCCCATCCAAGACCAAGAAGATTAAAAGTACGTACTCCTGTGTCTACCAAACAACCTACTACCTAATCAAGGTTCTGCATGTCTAGATATATAACCTCTGTTTTGTCTAAAGACACACCCTTAAATACCAGCCATTCATCTGCCTGGGCTCTCCCATCGGGAGTATAGTAGCGAACATAGAGCGCAATTTTATTTTTGTCGTTAGGGTACTTCTTAGACGCGCCATAGTCGACGCGGTAGAAGTTATCAATGTGTGGTAGTTCAGTTACAATGGGCATGGATTTCGTAAGTTTGTTTGACTGTTCGGAAACGATTGGACTCATTACCTTTTCGCGTAAACT
>CAYXYX010000087.1:1441-2556 GCA_964469755.1 uncultured Candidatus Saccharibacteria bacterium
GGGAGCAACAGATTTTTTGCCCGCCGAAAAAGACTTGCCATCAAGCGTAATGATACTGTCTGTGGGCGAAACAAACAAATCAATCCCAGTGCTTGGTGAGCGACTCAGCAGCCAAAAAACAACAATCCCCACAAGGGTTAGCAGAACTAGTAGCAGAACAATTCTATTTGCTTTCACTATATGCTCCTATTTTTTAATTCGTACTACTGAGAACCCAGGGTAAAAATTACCCGCTTCGGGCACATGCCCACCTAAAGAGGCATGCGCAGCATTAAAGCTGGTGCCCGACTCGTTACCAACGTAAATCATCGTATGCTTGGAATTTACCAATATATCGCCCGGTTGTAGTAAGCTGGTGTCGCTTATGCCGTCGATTACCAGGTATTTTCCGGGGTTATTACGGGCATAACTTAGCTGAGCGATTGTACCCCGAATATAATAGTCTGGGTCGGCGCCAGAACTACGCATAACTGCATTAACAAATGAGCCGCAGTCACTCCAAATATCATTTATTAAGTCTGGGTTGGTGGTAGGAAGAGTGGTTTGGTAGGCTTGGGTAGCATCTTCTTTATTTTTACCATGTCCCCGGTCCGGCCAAGCCAAATTAAGAGCCGTCTTAACAATATCGCCCGAAACAACCCCATTACCCTGGCACGAACTCGCCGTTCCTACTTGTGAAGTACTATTGTTGCCGGCAGTGCCGTTCCGCACAGTGCCGTCGGGGCTGCCATATCCGGGTACGCCATGGGCAAATCCCGAAGAAATGAGGTTAAAAACATTCTTCACGTACGTAACCGTCTCCTTATAAAGCCTACCATCTTTCCCGTCAACTCCTGAGGTTGGAGTTGTTAGTCTATCCATGTTGCCCCCACCAGCATTATACGAACCGGCCATATAGAGCATGGTCATTGGGTCTCTTACATACGGCTGCTCAAGAGTGCCAAGTGGCGAGTCGGGGTTTAGTCCCATGGCTTTTAAATAACGGGCGGCAGCATTGGTGCTATCTTCGAGGCTTTGCACATTGCCCCTTTGGCCATACTGACTCCAAGTGCCAGGCATAAACTGAAACGGGCCACTCGCACCAACCGGAGATGACGCCCACGGCCCAGCAGGGT